>PWGL01000069.1 GCA_003554465.1 Candidatus Pacearchaeota archaeon | reverse complement strand
TTATTATCTCTTATTATTCCTAACAAGCTTCCACTATCTAAGAACCAATCTAATTTATATTTGTTTAATAATCTTGAAACCCATTCAAGTTGGCTTTTCTTTTTCATCCTAAAATCCTCTCAATTTTTTTGATAGATTCTTTGACATCTTTTATTTTTATTTTCTTTAAACAAACAGGATTTTCACATTTTGATTCTTTTCCATCATATCTTTTTATACAAGGAGAACACTTAAAATCTTTTCCTTTGTAAATAGCAAAACTTTTTTTATTAAAAGGAGCATATCTTTCCGGTGTTTCAGGTCCAAACAAACCAATGACAGGCAAATTAAAAGATGCTGCTATATGCATTGGACCGCCATCATTTGCAAGAAAAAATTTAAAATAAGGCATTAACGCAATTGTTTCTTTTAGATTTGTTTTTCCAACAAGATTAACTATTTTCTTCCTACTATTCTTATCTATATCTTTGATTTTTTTCATTAATTTATCTGAAAGATCCTTTTCGTTTTCACTTCCTATTAAAATAACATTGTAATTTTTATTTGTAAGATGTGTTACCAATTTTGCCCATTTATTTAGAGGCCACATTTTATGTTTCATTAATGTTTGTGCATGTATCCCCACCACTTTTTTATTGTTTATCTTGTTTTTTTTAAATATTTCATTAATTTTAATTTTTTCATTTTTACCTGTTTTTGGCTTAACTATCTTTGGTTTTTTTGGCCTATTTATTTCTAAAGGCTTTAAAAGATCAAAGTAACTCCAAATTACATGCCCATTAGGCTCTAGTTTAATTAACTCACTATAGTTCTTATTTCTGACTTTATTATTAACATTTTCAAAACCTATATTATATTTTGAGGTTATATTAGATAGAAATGCGGAAAAGTTAAGACTTTGAGTTGTATCTATAGAAACATCTGGCCTTTCTGCCTTTATTTTTTTTATAAACTTTAAAATTTTAAAGGGATTTAATGTATTGTTTTCGAATAAAATTATTTTATCTACAAACTTTTGATTTTCGAAGACAACTTTGTTTTCTTTAGAACAGACAACTATTATTTCAGATTTATTCTTCTCTTTCAGCCTTTTCAACATAGGCAAGAGGAGAATTGAATCGCCAATAGCACTTAACCTATAAACTATTATTTTTTCAGGATTTTCCCTCTTCTTATATTTTTTTGATTTTGTAGAAAAACATAAAATTTTTCCTAAAGAATTATCTATTATTCTTTGCTTTTTCAATTTTACCATTTTATTCTTTCACAAACTCTAAATTATCACCATCTCCGAAGTCATGGTCTCTTTCTAGTAACATCTTATGTGTTTCTATATTGTCCGGATAGCTAACATCCCATATTTTAATAGGACCTCTTAAACCCCGATAATATATAAAATCTTTTACATCTAGTCCTTGCATTTTCAAACTTTCTACTGTCATATCGTCTTCCTTATGGGCTACCTGAAGAGAAGGATATCTATTATGTGGGTCATCCATAAGGTAGATTTGCGCGAATAAGCTATCCGTAGTTTTTTCACTCAAATAAATTACTGATCCAAGTCGATTAACACTAGTACCTCTTTGATCTTGCTCAATTGAAGGTAAAATTCTAAGTGTTGCATTTATACCCCTTCCAAAGTCAATTATATCTCCATTAAGATAAACATATCTCAAGGGTAATTCTACAAGATCTCCCTTATTCAGAAATATAGCTTTTGCATTTTTAATTGTATTATTATTATTTCTATATTCTATCCTTACCCCTCCTAAACCGTGGTGCAGTCTATTATTTTTAACCTCAAACCCTTCATGTATAAATATGTCCTTACCATCTTCCCTATAAATAATGTCTTTATCAATAGGCGAACCTCCTGAATAAAATTTTATAGTAGAATTAGCTTTTTCCTCTGTTTGTCTTTCATCAACAGGTATTATGGGTATTCTACTTTCCCTGTCTACACCTTCCGGACCACTACCAATTTTAGAATATGCCCCGTATTTTCCTAAATCTGTAGGATCTATCAATAAATGAGTAACATCATGAGTTTTCATATAACTTAAGGCTGTTTCGGGCCTAGGGGTGGTTAAAACATGTCTACCAATTAGATGGTTCTGGAAAGCCTGTTGCACATGACCTCCATCAGCAATAGTTGTTCTTTCTCCAAGCGTTTGGACCCAATAACCATAATCCCACCAATGCAAGAATAAGGAATCCTCAGGTGTTTCTTCTCTGACCCACTGCATGGATCTCTGCCATTGCAAATTAGCTCCAGGACCTGTTCTTTCTGCCTGAGATGAGCTTGACACGTAAAACCCAAAAGATGCAAAGACAAGAATAGCCAATATAATGAGGGTTGCAATAGCAAATATTATTTTAAAATCCTTATCTTTTGTAGCTTTCGTATAATCTAGAGATTTAAAGAAAGAATATCCTGAAATAAAACAAACAAGAGGTGTTGTAACAAAAAATAATCTAACTGCACCGCTACCCCCTATAAGCATAAAGAACATCCACGAAGTAATGACTATTAATTCAGGACTAATGTCAAATTCATCTTCCAAGTAAACATATCCTGCTACTGCTGCAAAAATCAATAAGCTAAACAGATAAGCCCACTCACTTTTTGGGAGAGATCCGTTAAATAATATTCCTGAAATCATTAGCAACCATGCCAGTCCAAAGAAAATCATATTCTTACTCTCTCTTAAACCTCTAGCTATTTCAAAACCAATAATAACCATACCTATATAGAATAACCATAGCAGTATTCTACCTTTCTGACTTATCCAGTCATCTAAATTTGCGGGTCTATTCTCTGCAACAGTTCCACCCACCCTGCTTTGACCAAAAGGCTGCAAGAGATCACGAATGATATCATAAACTATCTTAAATATATTTCTACCCGATAATGTGAATAAAATAATTGCAAGTAAAATTAGAAAAATTAAACTATATATTACTCTATACTCTTTAACCCTGTACTTTTTTACAATATTTGAAAATTGTTTCTTTTTCAATAAGTTTACAACAGATATATCTATAGCTATAAAACCAAGTACAAATATATTAATTAGGCCTTGAGTAGACAGGAAAGACCTTTCAAATACGCTCAAATAGTCATAACCCATAATATGTGTGAAAAGAGGTGTAGCAAAGATAAAAAGAAAAAAGAAAATAAGGTAAGACCATAAATTTTTCTCTTTTTTTGACTTAACCAGATATAATATAAAGAAAGCCAGAGGAATTACCATAAAAACAAAATTTGCAATACCTCTCCAGTTAAGCATTGTTAATGCACTAAATAAGGCTACCAACAACCCATACCCCACACTTTTCAGTAAATCTTTTCTAGCATCTTTACTCATACTTAGAAATTTAATAGCAAAGGTAAAGACAATTAATGTTAAAAGAAAAAAGAAAGTACCATTAGATTCGTGATCATAAAAACCAGCCATACTTCTATAAAGGTAAGAGGGTATATAGGCTAGTAACGCACAACTAATTAGTGCAGTACTTTTTGACTTTGTCAATATATAAATTATAGCAAAGAAAGCAATCAAGGTAAGGGCAAAAAAGATAACTGGGAAAATAACTGCAATGTATCTTATCGAATAATCCCCAAATAGATTAGCTCCGTGATATATCCAAACAGTATAACCTGGCCAAATTTCAGGGTGGAAGCTAGTCTCTGAAGACGGAAATCTCATAATATCTTCTTCAGGCCTGCCCCCCTCCTCAAGAATTGTTTCAGTCATTCTCAAAAAATAATATGGGTCAAGAGCAGTAGGGATATAGTCGTCAGTTGTCTCATCTTTCAATAAATCTAGATTTGAAGTTCTTATATCTGAGCTAGAAATTAAAATTAATAAGAAAATAATTATTGTTAAACCTAATTGAAACCTCTTGTCTTTTGCAACATTTAAAAATACTTCTTTTCCTTTTGAAAAATTCTCTTTATTTATGGCACCTGTCATAGCCATTTTAATAAAAACCCCTTTAAAAACATTATCTTAAACAGGTTTGATTAGGCATTATTGCTAATTATAATTTTTGATTTAGATTATGGCAAGCCACTTTTTCAATTTTGACTATTTATTTGGTTTATAGGTTTTTATCTGGTCTTATTAGATTATTTTACTAAGATCCATATTAGATTATTTTATAGATAAACCAAAGTTAGCAATATGTAGGACTTTAGTAGATTAATAATAAAAATAAATTATTATAATATTCCAAAAATTCTAAGCAAGATATATAGGCCAAATGCGGCAAGAACTAAAATAACTATCTTCCACACTAATTTAATAACCAATCCTTTTTTACTTTTAATCATTTTACTATTATTATATTGTTTTATAACTTTATAACTCTATTCCTTTTAAATCAAAATCAGTTTACTTTTCACATAAACAAGATCCAGGCGAATAATATGAAAATTAAATGAATACCTAAAATGAAAAATACAATATCTCTCTCATAAACTTTCTCTTTAACCTTACATAATATGTATATTCCTAAATGATTTAGACTATAAATTTTATCATATTTTAAGCCTAAGCTGTTATTTTTATTCGGTTTACCGAAAGAATGCTTTTTTAGTTTACCTCTTGACTTTAGCCCTAGCTCAATAATGAAAGGTATAAAAACAAATACGGCTATTTTATGAAAATCTCCCAAAATTGCCATTATGGCAATTAAGGCACCTATAGAATATGTTAGTATGTCCCCAGGAAATATCCTGGCCGGAGACCAGTTAAATATTAAAAAAGCTGTCAAACATGAAATCATAATTAAGCCTATAAGTGCTAACCATCGACTGTTTGTTACATAAGCAACATAGCTCAAAAAACCTATAACTAAAATACCCTGACTAGCCTCTAAACCATTAAACCCCGCGAGAAAATTATATACTGTCGCACATGCGGCAATCCCAAGAGGTATTATTAATAAAGGGTATAATAATCCAAAATCAACACTCCCAAACAAAGGTATAGACATTGAGCTGGTACCTGCGTTAATAACAACCAGAGGTATAGCGGCAATAAAAGCCAATACAACTCTCAATCTTTTTGACAGGCCACCTTTTTTCCAACCTAATAAATCATCAGTCAGACCTATAAGAGAAAAAATTAGTATTGTTGTCAAAAGAGCGAATATTTGCAAACTTACCTCTGTACCAATCCTGAAAAAAGTCCTAAAAGCAATATAAAATAAGGTACCTAAAACAAAACCCATGACAACTATTAAGCCACCAGAAGATGCCACATTTCTTTTATTGTATTTATTCATATCTTTCCATAAAAGATTAAGCTCATTACATTTCTTAATCCATGAGGGTAGAAATAAAATAGTGACTAAAAAACCTATCAGTAAAGGCATATATAATAACATTTTTTCCATATTTTCAAAAGGCAAGAGAGCTTTTTAAATTTACCCTGGAAATATAAAAATAATTAATTTCTATCTCCGCTAACTCTAACATTATTGACCAACTCATCTGCAGATTTTTTCTTTTCCACATTTCTTTTCCCACAATAAGGACACTCTTTTTTCTTATCTGAATCAAACCTATATCCACAATTTATACATACGAATGAAGTCATAATATATAAAAGAAAAAAGGATATATAAGTTTTCCTGATTAAAATAACATAGGAGTAATATAAACCTCAATTATTGCGGCTATGGCTAAAAGAATTATGGCCATTATAATCATTATTATGCTATCTTGTAATATACTCCAAAATTTTTCTCCCTCCATATCATGCCTAACTACAGCAACACCAACTATACCTCCAGCAAGGGCGGCTATGAAGTAAGCCGCAATTTCAGGAAACCCATGAATCATATATCTAGCTATGCCTAAGGGCAATCTAGCAAGAGAATACTCTGTAAAAATTCCCACTGCGGCAGCTATGACAGAGGCATTCCAGGCCAAAATAAATATTGCTCCTGCCCCAAAAATGAGGGAAAATATAATTGTTATTATAAGAACATACATATTGTTTGAAAATATTTTCACAGTAGTTTCCCCGGCAGTACGGCCTGTAATTGTGGTAGTTTCCCCCTTATACCTTTCTACACATTCTTCAATATCTGTGGGACTATTAATCATGCAATAAGTTTCTATCTGGGCATCTAGTGTATCAGTAGTTGGCAATATCATATGTATTGCTGAATAAGAAAGAATAAGGCCTAAAAATAACCACATAAGTGCCATTATTGTCACATAGTGCTCCTTAAATACCCTCATCTTACCATAATTTTTAGATTCTTCTTTCTCCTCATTTTTTATCATATAATACATAAATGGCAAGGTAAACATAACTGTAAACAAAACAACCAAAACACCCTGATATTTTGAAAGAATGGCATCAGATGAGAAAACCCAGCTTGCTAATAGGATAGATAATGAACCATAAAAAATACCTATAAATAGCATCTCCCACGGACTTCTCTCCGCTTTCTTTACATTGAATAGTGTTTCTAACATTTTTTTCCTCTTTTCAAAAGATTTTAAGCAATTTAAACTTTATGTTTATTTTTTTAGAAAATTTTTTGTTTAAAAACCTTCCTCGTATTTTGATATTTTTATCTTCCTTTTTAAATTATTCCCTTTAACTAAAGAAATTTAGAGATTTTTAACAATTATGCCAAATCAAATAGTCAACAAAGTTTTTATACTTCTGATTTTTAGTTGTAATATGTTTAAAGAATTATTTAGAAACCTGAAAGAAAAAAGAGATAGGGCAAAAATAGATGAAGTTGTCAAAGGTATTAAGAATGTGGAAATCCAGGGAGCCAGAACTATAGCCAAGGAAGCATTAAATGCTTACCATTTATTACCTAATAAAGAAACAAAAGAAAGACTAGTTAGCGCAAGACCTACCGAGCCAATGCTGGTAAATGCTATAAAGAAGTTTGATAAGTTAGGTTATTATGAAGTTTTAGAGCATTTTGATAAAGCCCAGGAAAAAATAAATAAAGAAGTTTCAGAACTTTTGAAAGACAAGCAAAAAAAGTTAGGAAGGAAAATGACTATTTTCACACACTGCCATTCTACAAATGTGGTTAAAGCCATAAAGTATTCTTATAGAAAAGGGGTAAACTTAGAGGTTTATAATACAGAGACAAGGCCACTATATCAGGGAAGGAAGACAAGTAAGGAATTAAGTAAGGCAGGCATAGATGTGACAACATTCACAGACAATGCGGCCATGATAGCCATAAAGGCATTACAAAAAACACATAAGGCAGATATGGTTTTTTTAGGGAGTGACGCAATATTAAAAAATGCAATAGTAAATAAGGTCGGGAGCGGAATGTTTGCGGCAATAGCTAACGAAAATAACATACCGGTATATATTATAGCAGATAGCTGGAAATATACAAAACATGTAGATTTGGAGAAAAGGGATTTTGAAGAGGTATGGAAAGATAAACCTAAAGAGACCAATGTGGCAAATTTTGCTTTCGAAGAGGTCCCAAAAAAACATATCAAGAGAGTTATAAGCGAGATGGGAACATATACCTTACCCACCTTCATAAAGAAAGTTGAGAAAAGGGAGAAAAAAGAAAATAAAATAAATAGAAAGAATAAAAAGACAAAATCAAAAAGCAATAAATGTAAAAAGAGAAATAAAAGAAAAACTAAAAGAAGTAAATCAAAATAAATCTTTACATAAATACAAAGAAGAAAAACTCTAAGAAATAATTAAAAATTACTGAGCCTGGCCTTGTATATCTGCCATCATTTTCTGGAAATGCGAATTAATTTCCTCAATCTTATCCATCAACTCATTCTTAACATCTCTCATCCTATCAATCTGTTTATCTACAATTTTTTTAGCTTTATCTGGCTCTCTCTTAACAACAATATTGCTACCAACACTCACAAATAACTTCTCACCCTTCATCTCAGATTTGAAAAATACACCCTTACCTACAGGAGCCAACATATTTTTATCATCACTATCTTCAATACTGTCTATACTATTTTTTAAATCCTCAAATTCATTAATTTGTTGATTAACCTGCTCCAACTGCTCTTGCAACTGTTTAGAATGCTGTTGCAACTGACCAAATTCTTGCATATATTGCTGCTGTTTTTGTTTATCTTCCATATTAACATATAGATTTTACTTATTTATAACTCACTCATTGACCTTTTTAAATTTAAGCCAATTTCAATATTTTTCTTAAAACAATACTAAATGCCATACTTGCGCCTATATAATAAGCTAACCACCAGTTACCCCATATAGGGTGCAATGTATCATAAAACCACCTAAAAAAAAGTATCATAGGGATCATAGTGTAAATCATGGGCTCCATACTATGTTTCATAGTCTCCCCCATATGAGAGAACATCTCTTTCTGTAGCTCCATAACTTTTTTATGCTCACCATTTTTCTGGTGATCTTTCATCTTTTTTTGAATCTTCTTCTGTTTATCTTTAATAGCCTTAAGTGCATCCTGATCAATAACAAATTTCTGGGCCAGAGAAAGTAATAAAGACAAAAATCCTGCCACTATTAAAAATCCTATCACTATATGCCATTCTAGTAATGCGCCAAATGTAGGATTTAGGACAGCGTGAACACTATCTTTAATTATTGGGACACTATCCCATAATAAAGGCACAGACATAGCCAGTATAAAAACAAGTATAATTTTTTTCATATCTATCATTCTACAATATCAAAATCTTTTATTATTTAAAAGCTTAACCCCCTATAATCTTCTTTAAGGCAGGATGCATATCCATGGCGTGCTGCTTGGCAATTTCCTCATATAGCTGATATAGTATCATTACTGCTAGTAATATTGATGTTCCTCCTGTCAATGCTCCAAATAAGTTAGCACCTGCTGCCAATAAACCTATAGCTAAACCACCCATAACTGTAAGAGGCATTATATATCTAGATAGTACTGATTCTAAAACTCTCTCATCTTTCCTAAATCCAGGTATCTGAAGTCCAGAATTCATAATTTTTTCTGCCTGACTTCTTGAGTCCATACCCGATGTCTTTACCCAGAAAACAGAGAATACTGCGGCAACAATCATATAGAATAGTATATGGGTTATTGCTCTCGGAATAAATATTGTCTGCAAGCTACCTCTTATTACATTTCCTAACAAGTCAAAAGGTGATAACCAGTAAGCCAGTCCACAACCATCAGCCGCACAGATTGCTCGCCCGTCCACAAAATTACCTAATAAAGTAGGTCTTCCTAACCATCCCTGTAATAACCCTCCAAATAACTGTATGTTTGCCTCAAGTGCCGATGTCAAGATAACAGGAATTACAGATGCATAAAAGAATTTTAATGGCCATTTCATACCATAACCTTTTAACCTTGAAAAAGATAGAGGGATTTCAACTTTCAGTGACTGTGCAAAAACAACCATCAGGAAGACAATTACTGTGGCAACAAGAACTGCTAATGCGGCTAAAGCACCCTGAGGATTTTGCTCAATTAAAGATTTTATCACAATCCAAACCTTACCTATTGGGTCTCCAGGACCTATAGGCCATCCCAAACCTGTCTCGGTTAAAACTCCAAAAACACCTACAAACAATCTCCAAGAAACACCTGCGGCTATAAATAGCGATACTCCCGAGCCAAAACCATATTTCTGAATAACCTCATCCATAAATAATATAGCAAGACCACCTAATATTAGTTGGAAGATAACTATTGAGGTATAACCTGGATGAGCCTGAATACCTTTCATTAAAACGTAAACCATTGCCTCAAAGATTATGAAAAATAAAACCATAAGTTTTTGAATACCTTGGAAGTATTTTTTACCTTCTTCAGTGGAGGTGTCAATATTAATAATATTACTTCCCACCAATAATTGAAGTATAATTGAGGCCATTACGATTGGGCCGATACCCAAACTGATAATACTCCCGAATTCAGTACCCATAATAACAGCAAGATACTCAAACTGTCTTAAAGCTGCCTCAGCTAAACCATATAATGGTATATTTGCGAGTATAAAGAAAATAATCAAAATTGTGACAGTCCATTTAAGTTTCTTATTAAAGCTTAATTTTTTCTCTTTTGGACCTTTAACTTCCGGCAAATTCTGTAATATATTCTGCAACCTCATTTTTCCGATTTCTTATTGCTAGATCTTAAATCCACCGCCTTGCCGCCAGCTTTCTCAATTTTCTCTTTGGCCAATTTTGAAAAACTGCTGGCATGAACTTCTACACTTTTTTCAATCTCACCATTACCTAATACCTTATAATCTTTTAGAATTATTTTATAACCTTTACCTTTCTCTGCTCTTCCATTATTAACAAAATTTTCCAAGTTATCATTTATTGTCCCCACATTTATCTTATTCTCTCTTTTCCTAGTTCTTTTCCTGCCTGCCCTTCCAAAATAAGGATGTTTGTATCTGAATATATATGTTTTTTTCTGGTCTGCTCTTTTTCCGCTACCAGACATACCTTTACCACCTTTATGACCTTTCCCTCTAGCTTTTTTTCTAGCCCCTCTAAATGAAGTATTACCCCTATTCCTACTAGATTTTTTCCTCTTTTTCAGCTTTACCATTATAACATTCTCTCTAACAATTTACTTATATCTTCATGTTTTCCCAAGACACCTCTAGGATAGTGTTGCTTTGTATTTATTCCACCTCTTGGAGGGTGCAACCTAAAACAGCTTTTTAGACCTAATTCTTTAGGTTTTTTACCTTCTTTCAAACCCTTAACAACTTTTTCAGAATTCACATCACCTTTCCCCCTCTTCTCCACTAATTTTTTCACCATCTTATCATCGACATACCCATAGGCAACATAATCCCTAACTTTTTTCAACATTCCTTTAATAAATTCTTCCTTAAAGATATTACAAGAATATTTTCTCCTTGTATCTAACCTATCTAATGTATTCTTAATCTTTTCAGAAACATCTACCTTCCCGCTTATTCTTATAACAGCTATCATTTTATTTTCTTCACTCATCTTGACTCAATCCTATTTAATTTTTCTAGTGCCTGAATACATGCCTTACCTAAATTGATAGTAGTTCTTGTTTGCCCGAAAGTTTTTGAATAAACATCATCTATTCCAGCCAAACTTAGTATTTTCTTACATTCATCACCTATAACTAGGCCAGTACCTTGCGGTGCAGGTATTAAAACCACCTCGCTACTTCCACATTTTCCTCTAACCTGTAAAGGCACAGAGTGAGGCTCGTTACATGAACAGTAAAATGACCCACAACCTCTATTTATCTTCATAATATTTAACTTAGCTTTCCTTAATGCCTTATCTTTAGCCGGAAATGTCTCTTTTGATTTTCCTATACCTACTCCAACATGTCCATTTTTATCACCTATGACTGCCATACATGAGAATGTAGGGACATTATCTTCCGCAGTCTTCTTCTGAGTTTGCCTAAAGACCCTTCTTTTCCCTCCTCCAAATTTACCTTTAGCCTGACCTATAAGCAATAAATCATCTTGAGGCTTTATTAACATATCGACAACCTGTGGCTCTAATATCCTATAATTTTCTATAACTTTATTTATATCTTTCATTTCACCTTTCTTAACCATTCTTCCCAAATTAGTTATTGGCTTCCAAGACTTTAACTCTTCTTCTCTTATCTCTTCCTTACTTTTTCTTCTTCTTCTAGGCATTTTCTTCCTCTATATTTTTTTGAACCTTAACAAAATTAATTTTATTCTTTAAATGTTCACCTTTAATTCTTTCATCACTCGGGAACATTTTTTCATTACTATTAACCTTAATGCCTCCATCTACAATACCTTTTAGGAAAGCAAAAGATCTATTTTTTGGAACATTCCTAATTAGGCCTATGTCAAAGATACTCTCTTCAACTTTACTTTTCTTTGCCAATAAATAACCTGTTAGGTATGTCGCAGGCAGAGAATTTAGGCTGCTTACACTCTCTTTAGGCCAGCCATAATTCAAGAGCTTTTTTGAATTTATTTCCAATATAACCTTATCTTGTCCAATCTCGCTATCAACCAACTGACCAATAATATATCTATTAGAGCTTCTAAAAACTATTCTTGTTTTCTCACTTTTTAGCATAGCTACTCTTGCTTTATAATCAGTCTTTCCTTCTCTTCTTCTTTTTCTCCTTATCATTCTTCTGAATTAACCTCCTGTTTCAATCTTTTTAAATCTTTAAATTTCCTTGCCTTGATATCATTTCTAAGTTTATAGTATTTGTCCCTATCGATAACTCCTTCATCTTTCATAATCTTTAAGTACTTTCTTTGCTTTCTTACCATATGCATATATTCTCTTTTCCTATTTTTTGGTCTTTTTCTCCTACTACCACCTCTTCTCTTCGTCTTTCTTTTCTTCTTTTTTCTCCTACCTTTCTTTTCTTTAACAATTATCAAACCCCTCTCTTTCAATTCTCTAACATCCTGTCTTGTTATAGCTTCCTTGATTTCCTCCAACCTATTCTCATCTAATGCTATCCTACCCCTTCCGACACCTAAAACTTTCCCTATTAAATGCTTTTTATTTTTCAAGTTCATTTTTTATTTTCTTCTTTATTTCCCTGACTTTTATTTTCTTTTTCAGCTTTAGATTTTTCTTTTTTCTTATTCAAAATTTCAACATCTTTCGGCAATTTCTTCTCTATTTCTTCTCTTTTCTTTCTACCCACCTTGGCAATAATTACGGCATCTTCTTTCTTGACCTTTTCCACATCTTTTAAGTTTTCTACCCTGACTACATTTTTACCATTAATTTTCCCCCTCTCATCTTTTGCTTTTCTATAACCTACAGAAACAACAGGCGGCCTACTTTTCACTTTTTCCCTCATTTTATTATCTCTGCCTTTAGGTTTTCTCCACTTCTGTTTTTTTCTCCTACCTTTCCCTAATTTTGAATGTCTTCTTGCACATCTTCTTACAAATTTCTTCTTCATTTTTCTTCCTCCTCTATATCTTCTAATCTTTTTCCTTTCTCTTTCTCAACTATGTATATTCCGTCTTGAAAAATCCTTCTATCCTTTCCCCTAATGATTGTAGCCCTCTCAATATTAGCTGCTGTTTGCCCTGCCTTATTTTTATCTGCACTTTCAACAGTTACTTCCTCATTATTAATTTCAACTTTAGCTCCTGGCAATATTTTAGCTATTCTAGGGGTTTTTTCACCTTGGAAGTTTTTTATAACTACCTGGTCATTTTCAACAGAAACATTCATAGGGAAGTGAACAGAACAAATTTTCAATTTATAGACATATTTCTTATTAATTCCCGAAATCATACTCCTAATATGGGCTGCCATAGAATTCATTTTTTTCTTATCTTTTTTAGAAGGATTATCATGTTTTAATGTTATTTTATTATTTTCATATTTAACTGGGAAAACTATTTTTCTCTCAACTTCATCTTCCCCTTTCTTGATTTTTATTGTATCTCCAGATATCTCGACATTCATACCTTCTCCTACTTCAATTATTTCCTCTATTTTTTTTCTTGCCATTTTTAATAGAAATAAGCTATCAAGCTACCCCCTATATTTTTCTCCTTACTTTCTTCATGAGTCATTAATCCGTGGCTAGTGCTAATTATTAAGATTCCAAATTTCCTACTAGGTAGATATCTCCTAACAAATTTTTCTAAATTATCACTATCTATTGGAAATCTTGGTTTTATAGACTGACATTTATTTAAGTCACCAATATTAACTTCTAACTTATCATCCCTAGTCTCATAGTTTTTTATATATCCATAATTCTTAGCCAAATCTAAAACATTCAACAATAATTTATTATATCTTCCAATAATTAGTTCCTTTTTACCTGCCATATTTGCATTTAGTATTTCATTCAATGCGTTTGCAACTATATCTTGTGTCATTTTATTTCTCCATATTTAATTATTTTTTTTGAAACCTATTTTTTCCGCCGTTTCCCTAAAACACTGCCTACATAAGTGTAGTCCATAAGATGATATATGGCCCCCAAACCTTCCGCATCTAGTACATTTTTTAGTTGACTCTCCAAACTTCCTATCCATAGGTTTATTATGTTTTGTGAATTTCTTTCTTTTCGCATCTTTATGCTTTACTTGTTTCAAAACTTTTTCCCAATTACTGGTTGTCATCTTATTATTTCCACGTCTAATTTATTTTCTAAATAATCTATAATTTCTTCTTTACGAACATTTTGCTTTTCAGGTATTTTTGCCCTTTTAATTTTCCTGACACTAACTCTTCTACCTGGTTTCTTAAATGTGACAGTCACATTTAAACCTAAAACACCTATATCTCTTTGATATTCTATTCCGGGTATTTCAATATATTCTTCTATACCAAATGAAAAAGTGTTTTTTGATATTTTTCTCTCTCTTATTGCATTTTCCTCAGCATCAAGAAGGTTTTTTAAAATTTCTATAGCTTTCTCACCCCTAATAGTTACCATACATCCAATTTCCATCCCCGGAGAAACACCTAATGTGGGTATTCTTTTATTACTTTTTGTTTTTATAGGTTTTTTCCCTGATATTCTACTTAACAATTTAACACCCTTGTCTAACTCCTCACCATTCGCACCCACACTTAATATGACCTTTTCTATTTGAGGTTCTTCCATAACATTTACTTCTTCTTTATTTTTTTTCATTTTATAACTATAAAGCTATCTTTTTTAGTTTTGATTTCTGATTCATCAACAATTGCTACAATTTCTTCTTTAATAGACTTGATTTTTCCCTCGCTACCTGTGTGCTTTCCAGATATAAATAATACTTTTACTCCTTCCTTCAAGGGCAACACTTTTTTAATCTTACTTTTTTCCAAATCTATAATAACTGAGCTTCCCACAATAACTTTTTTATCCATAATATAATTTCTCCCGTCACTCAAATTGATTTGTGTCTTCTCGCCTTTCAAAATCTTTTTATTATCTACTCTTGCAATCTTTTCTTTACTTTCATCACCTTTAACTTCTTTTATAGAGAATTTCTTTCCCTCTAAAACCAATTTATAGTTGTTGCCATTCAAATTTAAAACATCGAATAATCCTATAGAATAGTTAACTTTTTTAACAGGTTTATAATTAACTTTTATTTTACCTAGGTTTAATAACTTTTGTGTCTCTTTCTTTGATTGTGCAAGACCAAGAATATCTCTTATAATTATTAATAAAGGTAACCCTCTTTCCCTGTCCCCTGCAGGTCTAACTAGGTATTTAGTACCTTTTCTTGGCAACGGCCATTTTCTTGGTGCATGACTTCTTGTTAGATACATTTTATTTTCCCTTTGTTTTATTTTCCTTTTTACTTTTTGAACTTACTTTTTTTTCAGTTTTGCCTGACTTTAATTTTCCACTTTTCCCCTCACTCTTCTTCTCACCTACCTTCTTCTCACTTTTCCCCTCACTTGCCTTATCTGATTTTGTTTTACTTTTCTTATCTTCCTCACTCTTCTTCTCACTTTTCCCCTCACTCTTCTTCTCACCTACCTTCTTCTCTTCAGAACTTTCACTTTCATAACCTTTAATTTTTTTCTCCCTAATCCTATCGTCAAAATTCAAATCATTAATTTGGAGATTTGAAGGGTGAAATTCTACCACAATTTTATTTCCGTCTTTCTTATTTCTTCTTATTTTCTCCAATATTACTTTTGATCTTTTTAAGTCTACACTTTCAACTTTTCCTTCTTTACCTTTAAACTCTCCATTCATAATTTTAACAGTATCTCCTTTCCTTAAAGGGACATTTCTAGTACCATATTTTCCTCTCAGTTTTTTGTTTAAATTGGCAGACAAAAATTTATGTCTTAAATGAAGAGGGGCATTAGCTAAATACTTTCTTTTCTTTCTTCTATTTTTACTTCCTTTCCAATTTTTACTAAATATTTTCATTTTTATTCATATTATTTCCATTTATTAGGCTGTCATGCTGGCTATCTTAGCTATAGATCCCCATCTCTCCAAAATTTCCTTGGCAACAGGGCCTTTAATCTGAGTACCTTTAGGGTTTCCAACATCGTCCTTTAATAATGCCACTGCATTATCTGTAAATGCCACTCTTTCACCTGTCAATCTTCTCCATGGTTTTCTCTGCCTTACTACTACTGCATCAAAAACTTCTCCTTTCATATCAGGATTACCTTTCCTGACACTAACCTTAACCCAGTCTCCTATCTTGCAAGATATTTGTTTACCTTTCCTAACTTTCTTTCTTTTAACACCTGTAATCCTAACTATTCTTGCACCAGAGTTATCTGCAGCTTTAACCTTACTACCTATATTTACTCCTTCTGTTGTTTTTGATGAGAGTGGTTTCATTTTTCTTCCTTGCTAGATTTTGGTGATAAATTTTCTAAATATACAAATGAAATTGTTTTTGATAAAGGTCTACAACCTCCCACTCTAACATAATCCCCCACATTTACCTCTTCTCTTTTACAGTCTGGCAATCTTGCATGTATTTTTGCACTTTCCTTCTTTATTCTATCATATTTCTTAACCTTTACAATTCTCTCGAACTTTATAGTAATTTTTTTAGGCAGTTTCTTGACTACATAACCCTTAAATTCTCTTCCCCTAACCTTCAAATGACCATGAAAAGGACATTTCGGATCTGCACAGCTAGGTTTCCCTACACTTTTCTTACTTTTTTTCTCTACCATTTTTCTCCTATTCTATTTTTATTTGCTCTTCTTTAAAGCCTAATGCGATTAACGCTTTTTTTATATTCTTTCTGTGGTCACCTTGCAATTCTATGTTCTTGTTTTTTACTGTCCCTCCGCAAGCCATTTTACTTTTAAGTTCACTTGCGAGGTCTTTTAAATTTACGTCTTTTCCTAATCCACTTATTATGGTCGTTATTTTACCAAATTTTCTTTTCTCTGTTGTCACTTCTATTTTCTTCTTTTCTTTAGCGATTTCTTCGCAAATACAGGCCTCTTTAGGGAGCCCACATTTAGGACATACATCCATCTTGATTTGTGATTATGATCTGCCAGAGCTTTTTGCACTCTTGGCTTCTTGTCTAGTTTCGGTATTATTTAAGCTTGTCATCAATCTCGCTATTGCTTTCTTGATTTCCTTTGGCTTAATTTTGTCCTCACTAGCCACATTTTGTTTAATTAACTCCTTCCTTAGTTCTTTTAACTTTTTCCCTTTCTCTTTCTCGGTCATTTCTTGAACTTCTCTATTATTTAAAACTGCCATTTTATTCACTCTCCTCCTTCACTTTCTCACCAGACTCCTCCCCACCACTATCTTCATCATCTGCTTTCTCCCCACCATTATCTTCATCATCTG
>PWGL01000055.1 GCA_003554465.1 Candidatus Pacearchaeota archaeon | reverse complement strand
TATCTGATGTTTGCACCATTACTGATGCTCTGGCCGGTAATCCGGCCATATCGGTTTTTGCCGGTTTTAGCTCAGAAGGCTTACCGGTAGGGGTTCAGCTGGCCTCTGCACCATGGAGGGAGGATTTATTGTTTGATCTGGCTCATGTTTGGGAAAAACACCAGGGAGTTCATTTGCCGCCTACCTGCACTTCGGAAGGAGGCTATGTAAAATGAAATACTATCCGGTTATAGGATTGGAAATACACGTAGAGTTAAAAACTGTATCTAAAATGTTTTGTGGTTGTAGCACCACCTTCGGTTCTATCCCCAATACGCACTGTTGCCCGGTTTGTTTAGGGTTGCCGGGAAGCATACCGGTTACCAATCAAAAAGCCATGGAACTTGGAATTTTGGCATCTTTAGCGTTAGAAGCCAAGATAGAAAAAGTAAGCAGATTTGATCGGAAAAATTACTTCTATCCTGATCTTCCCAAGGCTTATCAGATTTCTCAATATGACAGGCCTTTGGCCAGGAATGGTTTTTTGAGCATACCAACTTTAGAGGGAGATAAAATAATCAAAATTGATAGGTGTCATTTAGAAGAGGAAGCAGGAAAATTAACTCACACCGGTGGTTCTATTATGGAGGCAGCACCTTCTCTGGTGGATTATAATCGGGCAGGGATACCTCTAATGGAAATAGTAACTGCTCCTGACCTTTCTTCCGGTGAAGAAGCCTTTCTTTTTTTAAATGAATTGCGGCTATTATTGCTTTATAACCAAATATCCGATTGTCGTATGGAAGAAGGTTCCCTGCGCTGTGATGCCAACATATCTATGAAAGAGAAGAATGGCCTGGAACTTGGCACCAAAGTAGAGGTGAAGAATTTAAACTCTTTCCGGGCGGTAAAACTTGCCCTTGACTATGAAGCCACCAGGCAAACCGAAGTACTTAAAAACGGAGGGGAAATTATTCAAGAAACCATGCATTGGGATGAAAATAAAAAGCAAACCATGTCTTTGCGTGGGAAAGAAGAAGCTTCAGACTATAGATATTTTCCCGAGCCAGATTTGCCTCCTCTTTATTTAGAGGAAATTTGGATAGAGGAAATAAGTAAAAAATTAGCTGAACCTCCTGTTAAAAGACGACAGCGCTTCAAAGAAGAATATGGCTTGGAGGAATATGCCATTGAAGTATTGGTATCTCACCCTGGTTTAGGCGATTTTTTTGAAGAAGCAGCCAAGCATTATACTGATTACCAAAACCTGGCTAACTGGGTTAATGGGGAGATACAACGCTTAATTAAAGATCATGATTTGATATTACAAGAGATGCATTCATCTGGTCTGGTAGAAACTTTAAAACTTCTGGATGAAGGTACTGTTAATCGTGCTGTGGCAAAAGAAATCCTAGAAGAAGCCCTCTTATATCAAAAGAAGCCGAGAGAAATTGTTAAAAGCAGAAATCTAGGAAAGATTACCAGTGAACAGACCCTTTACCTGCTAGTTGAAGAGACGTTAAAGGAGAATCCTAAAGCTTGTGAAAGTTACTTGCAAGGAAAAGAAAAAGCTCTTGGCTTTTTAATAGGAAAAGTGATGAGTATGACCAAAGGAAGAGCGGATCCGGCAACGGTAAGGAAAATGGTAAAAGACATGCTAGATCAGCGCTCATGCTGAAATAAGAAGAAAAAAGGGTGAAAAAGTTGAATTTTGAAAAACGTGGTTTGGCAGTTTTAGGCGCGCAATGGGGAGACGAAGGAAAGGGTAAAATAGTGGATTACCTTTCCTCTAAAGTTGGAGTAGTTGCTCGTTTTCAAGGAGGTAACAATGCAGGGCATACGGTAGTTGTCGGAGACCAAACCTTTAAAATGCATCATCTTCCTGTAGGGATACTCTATCCAGGAGTAAAATGCGTGTTGGGTAATGGAATGGTAATTAATCCGGAGGTGCTTATTAATGAACTGGAAGGCTTACAACAGCGAGGGGTAGACACCTCAGAATTACGCATAAGCGATAGAGCCCACGTAATTATGCCTTTTCACCGGGATTTTGATTCTGCGGAAGAAAACTTTAGAGGCAAGCAGAAAATTGGTACTACTGGCCTGGGGATAGGACCCGCTTATGCTGATAAGGCTTATCGACGTGGGTTGCGCATGATTGATTTTATTGACTTAGACAGGTTTACTAGCTGGCTGGAAGAAATCTTACCATTGCAAAACGCTTTTTTAAGTAAAATTTATGGTTTACCCGGGTATAAGAAAGAAGATTTATTGCAAAAATTCGCTCCTTTAGGAGAAAAACTTTCTGCTTCGGTTACAGATACTTCACTTTTTTTAAGAGAGCAACTTAATAAAGGTGAAAAAGTTATTTTTGAGGGTGCCCAAGGGGCTTTGTTGGATTTAGATCATGGTTCTTATCCTTATGTTACTTCCTCACCAACTTCTACGGGGGGGATCTTAACCGGGTTGGGAGTGGGGCCACAATCTATAAAAGATGTTTTAGGGGTAGTAAAAGCTTATACTACAAGAGTAGGCGAAGGACCTTTTCCTACAGAAGAAGACGGAGAGACTGGCAAAATTATGAGAGAGCAAGGAGTAGAATACGGAACCACGACTGGAAGACCTCGCCGATGTGGCTGGTTTGATGGAGTAATAGCCGGATACGGTGCCGGGATAAATGGTTTTACCGGATGGGCGCTCACCAAACTGGACGTACTTACCGGGTTTAAAACTTTAAAGCTAGCTACCTCTTACCAGCTCGCCGATGAGCAATTAAACCATTTTCCTCCTTTATTGTCAGATCTCCATCTATGTAAACCTAATTATTTAGAAATAGACGGTTGGGAGGAAGATATAACCCGAGCTAGAAAGCTGGATGAATTGCCAACTGAGACCAGAAATTACCTTCAAGCAATTGAAGATGTAACTAAGGTCCCTGTAGTCATGGTTTCTACTGGTCCAGAAAGAGAACAGACCATTGTTATTCGAAAGGATATTCCTTAATCGGGCTAGGTATAAACGTCTTAAGGTAAGTAGAAGATAATCCTGTCTCCTTCTGAATGAAAGTAGAAACGGAGGTAGAAGAGGTGCATCTCGGGTATTCGTCAATCATAATCGAAAAAGATGTACCGGCAACCATGAGGGACGGGACCGTTTTAAAAGCAGACATATACCGTCCAGCCCAAAAAGGGAAATATCCGGTATTACTGCAAAGAAATTTGTATAATAAAGATTATTATCCTTTTTCTGCTCTAACTTTACAGCCTGAACTGGCTGTGGAATCTGGCTATGTAGTAATTATACAAGATGTAAGAGGTCGCTATAAATCTGAAGGCGATAAGTTTTACATGTATCACCATGAGTTTGCTGATGGTTATGATACCGTAGAATGGGCGGCTTCACTTCCTTATTCCAATGGTAAAGTTGGTATGTACGGAATTTCATACATGGGAATGACACAATGGCAAGCTGCGGTAATGAGGCCTCCTCATTTGAAGGCAATTTTCCCTGTCACTTGGGGAACCGGAACTTACATGTATCGTGGTGGAGCTTTGGAGATGGGGCAAATGATAACTTGGTGTTTAAAGAGTTTGGCCCCTCACGCAGTTTGTCGAGCCCATCCACAGGGGAGCAATTCTGAAGATTTTAAGCTTATTGCCTGGTATGTCGAAAATATTGAAACTGCCTTTAACCATTTGCGCTTAAAAGAAGCTGATTGGCCTCAGGCTGGAAACACGTTCGCACAATTTTGGCTTGACATCATGGAACATGATGCTTATGACAGCTACCATAAAAAAATTGATATTAAAAATATGAGCGACCAAATTGAAGTGCCTGCTTTTGGAGTGGCAGGTTGGTATGATGTTTTACTAGGACCCGATTTAGCTCATTTCAATGAAGTGAGAAAAAATGAAGTGAAAAAAAATGAAGTGGAAAAAAATGAAGTGGAAAAAAATGAAGCCAGGGAACAGAGCAAATTATGGATAGGACCTTGGGCACATTCAAGCTTTTTAAATACCGTTGGACAATTTAATTTTGGTCTGTCTGTCTCTGGTTCTTGGCTTAACCTGGAGAATAGTTTAACAGAACTTCATTTGCGATGGTTTGATTATTGGTTAAAAGACGAGCAAAATGGTATAAACGAAGAAGCACCTTTTAAGATTTTTGTGATGGGGAAAAACTCATGGAGAGATGAAATGGAGGGGCCCTTATCTCG
>PWGL01000063.1 GCA_003554465.1 Candidatus Pacearchaeota archaeon | reverse complement strand
CATCATTGACGTTCTCTATTATTCTATTCCTAATCGCATTTCTCATACATACCCCTCCATCTACGAAGACCAGTATCTTCTGACTTGCTCTATAATCTCAGGCCCGACTTCCCTCATTGTCGGCTCCAGAATCGCATACCTTCCTGCAAACCTCAGTTCAAGAAACTTCCCATAGAACACAGTGTGCCACAATAAGATACTAAAATGGTCAGCTCCGTATCTATGCGTTGCTGTCAATCCCCTTCGAGCAGCCCCTGTTCTATCAGTCCACGGACGGTTCCTCTTGGCGTGCGTTTCCAATCTCGGTTCGAACAAACCTGACGATAAAGCTCCAAGACCGTCTACTTTATCCTTACGCCACTGAAACAAATTGCTTACTACCGTCTGTAAACCTATCGCCCTGTTCGACATACTAACTCACCCTCTGCAGACGTAAATGATACCCAACCAAATGCTTCTCTCTGGGGTCATCTCCCGGAGCCCTTAACTTCAGTCCAGCAGTAACACGGAACCTACCATACTCTTCAGAAATAAAAGTTAGTTCGGCGTGACCTCCCCATACCATCGGGTCCTCCAACAACTCTTCATGTTCCTGTTCATACTCAGTAACACCAGCGAGCGTCAGCGAATCTATAATCTCTTCCTTTATAACATCTCCATCAACTAACGCTTCCCACTCTTCAAAATACTTTATTCCAGCTTCTTCAGCCATCAGCGAACTTCTGATGCCCGGTCTGAGCATAACGTCTAACGGCCCCAACGTCTTCTCCTCTTTCATCCTTGCTCCAGCTTCTTCCACGTATCTTACCTGCTCAATAGTTACCTCAGTCGGGTCAGCATTTATTACGGTTCGTATCGCTTCCTTCTGTGCTTCAACTAAGTTCATTAGTCCTCACCACATTTCTTGGGTCGAATCTCTAACCGCAACGACATAACGGGGTGCGTTCCTTCCATCTCTACAACTTCCATCTTCAAAACCCGAACATCTACACAATCAATCTCTTCCAACTTGTTCTGAATCTCTCCCGAGTAATTCACTCTCGTATGGTTAATAGCGTTAACTTCATATTCTATATCTTTCTCTGGAGTATCGTCATACTCTTTGGGGGCTTTCTCCATCCCTTTCGGCAACTTAGGTCCTCTTTCCTCCACGACAACCACCTCCTATCCGGTCGTTATTACCGTACCGGACTCTTGCAGTCTTTGTTTCGCAGACTTCATCTTCCTATCATACAAACCTTTTAGCACATCAATATCAAACTCCATATCGCCTACACCTATCGGTATCGACTGAAACCTTCCTCTTCTTAACATCAACAATTCTGCAGTCAGCGCTACAACTAAATCCTTAAATCCATCTTCATACTTTTCGGGAATCTCTTCCAACGTTCTTCCCATCGTGGCTTTATAGACGCCCTTCCCCGAATACTGCAGTGCAGGAATTATCAATATCTTCTTCTCATCAGGATTGTATTCCCATCCGTACATCAATCGGGACACTAACTCTCTACGTTCAAGCTCATTCAGGATATTCGTTACGCTCGAAATACTCCTCACTTGCTTCTGGTAAATATAGTCGAGGTACTCATATCCACTTCCTTCTATCACCTTCGTGCCTGTCGGAGCAACATACACTTCGCTTACACTAATCACTCCGTCGATAACATCATACTCACTCTGTCCTTTCACTAAATCAAAGACGACATACTTATACGCAGGTCTCCATCTGTTGAACAACTTTACTCCATCATCTATGGCACTTTCCACCAACTCCGTCGGCAACTCTGTTGAAGAAGGGAGTCCGAGTCTCTTATTGATTTCCTCTACCCAATCCGCTTTTGCGTTTCCATTAGGCACTCTCACCACTCCCTTCTGTTACATTTCCTCTAACTGGCTTCTTCTTTCTTGACGGTGTTCACGGGTTCCAGTACTCTACGGAACTTCTTCGCCCACTTCTCTTCCAGAATTATCGTCCCGTTCGGAACTATCTCCCGCCTTTCACCCTTCTCATCATAAATCACTTGCAGTGTTTCTGTCTTGTTACGGTATCTTTTTCTTTCAGACACAATACATTCCTCCCTTTAATTTGTAAGCTAACACTGAGCCATTATACTTTATTCTGCGTCGGGCTCAATGTCAATAGTCGCGACAACTTTCTCAGTTCCATCATCACTTGCAGAAACAGTAATTTCTTCTTCAGCAGTTACATGTTCTTCTTTTGAAGCGCGAATAATCAGCTTACGGTCATCCTCAACATCAAAACTCTGCCAGAATTTCACAAACGGTTCATCGTCATCAAGTTCATCAAAATCATAATCTCCACTGGCGTCAGTTTCAGTAGTCGCTATGACTTCTCCCGTAGCCTTGTTAATCAGTTCAACTTTTGCATCTTCGACATCTCCAGCAGAGCCATCTTCAACATCACCAGATACTGTAATACCTTCCCACCGAACAACACCTGCTTTTTTCAGCTCTTCAAGCAGTTCGTCTAACTTACCCTGAATATCTGCCCCATCCTGATTATCGGTAGTCAGATACTCAATAGCATCTGTTCTATTCAAATCAACAAACTTCTTCCTGTCTCCAAGACGAAGTCTCTGAGCGTTCAATACACCTCTATACAGTCTTGCTTTGCCCATGCTCTTTCCCTCCTTCTTAAACAAAGGGAGGGGCAGACACCCCTCCCCTTATTCTTCCACACATATCTGGTTCGCTTAGGTCACGATGTTCACTTTCGAGTAGTAATCAGTGATGACAGGCTTGCGTGCATACCGACTCATGACAGCCCGGCGGGGTTCGAAGTTGGTGTCCATGATGGTCGGGGTCACATACATCGGGATATACGGTGCGTAGACATAACCAGTCTCAAACATCGTAGCTCCCTTGTAACCGAGCAGCATGGTGTTGCTTTCGAACCACGGGTCCTTGTAAACCTTGAAGCGATTCCGGAGAATTCCGAACTCTTCAAGACCCATACCCGACTGGCCGGTCCAAGAATCTTTCATTTCGCTGAACCCATCGAGCTTCTCAAGCTCAGTACAGGTATCAGGGTCAGCCACTATCCAGTTAGCGTTACGATAACGCTTCTTGTAAATCTTGTTGTTCGCATCCAAGATGGCATCATACAGAGTCATTCTCCACTCACGCTCAGAACCGTCATACTCAGCAGGTACAGACTTGGTCCAGTTCACGCTTCCAGCGGTTGCGTTGTCCAGTAAGTCTTGAACGATGATTCTGTCGATTTCCCGACGGAGCGCATCGCTCATACCAGCCAACAGTTCGGACTCAGCATCCAGACCGTGATACGCCATCAAGTCCTGCTGTGCTTCAAGGGTCCACTTGGTTTGCAGCTTCTTGGACTCGGCTTCTACACTGTCATCAGTGATTTCGAAGTCAAGTTCTCTTGGGTCAGCAGACTCTTCAGCACCTTTAACAGTATAATCAGCAGTAACAGCAGCCCCGGACGCAGGAGCACTATCAAGTACAATCTCTCCAGCATCAAAATCAGATGCACCATCATTTACATCTACCTCAGTACCATCTACATACACTACAAGAGTATCTTCATCTATCGGAGCGTAACTTGCGTCGAAAGTATCTTCTGTCCCATCACCAGTTCCAATCAGGTCGCCAATGACCTTTCCACCACCGTAGTACGAATTGAAGTTCGCTTGTAGGTCAATGCGGTCTCCCACGTTGACATTCTTGATGGCAGTTCCGTACTTCAGGTCGTAGTAGAAAATCTTGGCGGTCGGCTGAGGAATCGGCTGAACTGATACCAGTTCTTGTGCCTTCATGTTGGGGAATACCCGGCGAATCAACGGGAACGCATAGGTCGTAAACGTCCCAACGTCCCTCTTTTGAGAAGTCTCAAACGCAATCCACTTACGGGTGTTCTCCATCAGATTCTCTACCATAAGACGATTCTTCTTGTCAAGTCCTTCCGTCAGATGCTTCCAACGTTCCCTCCGCTTGGGGTCTTCCGCCAGAAAAGTAGGCATCTGTCCACCATTCATTTCTCTAATGTCCTTTTCAGTCAATCCCTTCATTACTTCTCACCCTCCTCTTTTTCAATTCCAGCGAGTTTCCTCTGCCGCTTAACATCTTCGTCTGCTTTGGTCGGGTCGTCATCTTCTTCTTTCTCCTTAACCTCTCCAGCACCGGAGGGCTTGTCTTGTGCTTCAGTCACAGACTCAATAAACT
>PWGL01000027.1 GCA_003554465.1 Candidatus Pacearchaeota archaeon | reverse complement strand
GAACAGTTCAGAAAAAGCTGCGAGAATCTGCCGGCAGGCATTGTAGCCAAAGCCCTGCGGGCCGCAGCAGGATTTGCCTCGCACCACAGGGACACCCTGCGCCAGAGTAAAAGGCTGGAGCGGCTTTCCTCGGTTTACAGGGTGCGCATCGGACTTTATCACCGGCTTATGATCAGGTATGAAAAAGATGAACTTCAAGTGCTGGATCTCATCCACCGGCAGGAGCTGGAAAAATGGATCCGGCAGTATTCCGGGCAGGCAGGATGACATTGGCTTTTTTACCCAGATCAGGTTTGACCGAAAATGGGTAAAAAACGCCCTTTGCTATTAAGGGCAATAGTCATTGTATTTTTTGGTGAGTGACAAATCCATCCTGGCACCTTCCCTAAGAGTGCTTGCAATTTTAAAACCTTCCATGTTACTTAAAACTTCGGGCTGTAGGTTCACTTCCTGCCCAAGGCCTTTTTCCATGCAGTTATGAACAGGTCCCGAACAAATCTAAAGCAGATTGAATGCAGCTGTTGCAGCGTAATGTGCTTGTCCAGCTGAACTAAAAAAATGAATATATTCAAGCTTACCCTCCGCAAAAAATTCCTTCTTGCTCTGGTTGCAGCCTGTCTGGTGGCCCTGGTGCCGACCATCCTCATTGGTTGGCAGGTCTTGGAGAGCGGCAAGAACTATTTCGGGCGGGCCTACACAGAAAACTTTACCCTGCTCAAGGCCTAGGAGATTAAGGAGCCTGTAAGCAAAGAGCTGGCCCTGGCCCAGCGCTTTGCAGACTCAGTCCTGTTGAGGCAGTGGCTGCAGGATCCTCTTTCGGAAAACAAAAGGTCCATCTTTTTTCAGGAAGCACAGGGATACCAGGATGTTTTTCAGGACAGCAGCTATTTTTTAGTCAACCGGGAAACCCTGGCTTACTACTACAACGGTCCCGACAAGGAAAAAAGCCAGGAGCCCCGCTATTATCTGGACCCTGAAAATCCTGACGATTCCTGGTTTTTCAGTGCAATGGAGTTCGGCACCTACAATATCAATGTAAATCCGGATGTGCACCTGGATGAAGTCAAGGTCTGGATAAATGTGCCAGTATGGAATGGTGAACAAAAGATTGGCATGGCCGGCACTGGCCTTGATCTATCCGGCTTTCTCCAGGAGTTCATTGCGGTGGATGAACCCGGGGTAACTCCTGTTATTCTGGACTCGGCAGGTCTTATCCAGGCCCATCCGGACCATAGCCTCATAGCCTATGGTTCAGGTGCAGAGATTGATGCGCAGCTGCGTCCTGAGAGGCATCAGTCTTTTCTACAGAGCCATTTCTCCACACCGGGGTACGTTCAAAGACTGAATCAGGCCATGCAGATGGCCCGGGAAAATCCCGCTCAGGTTCAGACTTTCTGGGCCGACCTGGATGGTAGAAAACAGCTCATATCACTTGCCTGGATTCCTGAATTGAGCTGGCATGTGGTCACTGCCGTGGATCTGCAGTCGGCACAGGTGGTGGAAGGTGCCTGGTTGAGCAAGGCTGTGGCTGTTCTGGCTGTCATGCTGGTGCTTTTGCTTTTTATGTTTGCTTATGGGGTGGAGAGAATAGTGCTGCGTCCTTTGAATAAGCTGCATAATTCTGCCGATGCCCTGGCCCGTGGGGAGTATGATGTTGACCTGCCTCCTGCCGGGTCTGATGAGGTAGGAGGTCTGACCCGGGCCTTTTCCGGTATGGCCCGGAAGATCAAAAGCCATACCAGGGAGCTGGAGGACAGGGTCAGGGAGAGGACCGGCGAGCTGGAAGAAAAATCCAGCCAGCTGGAAGCGGCCAGGGATAAAGCTGAAACCGCCAACAGGGCCAAGAGTGAGTTTCTGGCCAACATGAGCCATGAGATACGAACGCCATTGAACGGCATTACTGGCATGATGCAGCTTCTGCAGACCACCAGGCTGGACAGCAACCAAAAGGAATACGTCGACCTGGCCCTGTCATCAGCCAGCAGATTGACGCGACTGCTTTCGGATATCCTGGATCTTTCCAGGGTCGAGGCCGGTCGGATGGTTATTTTGGAGGAGGAGTTTAATGTCCAGGAGCTTTGCAGATCAGTATGCGAGCTGTTCAGGATTCAGGCCGGTGAAAAGGGTATTGAACTGGAATATACCCTGGATCCATCCCTGCCCTCCAGGCTCATGGGGGATGAGACCCGGCTGCAGCAGATACTTTTTAACCTGGTGGGCAATTCACTTAAGTTTACCAGGGAGGGCAGGGTAAGGATAAACTGGACCCTTCAGAAACGGGGGTTGGACAGGCATCAGGTGCTCATCACGGTGACTGATACCGGTTCTGGGATAGCACCGGAAAAACTGGATGACCTTTTTCAGCCATTTGTCCAGGAGGACGGCTCCAGCACCCGCAGGCATGAAGGGGCAGGCCTTGGTCTCTCAATAGTAAGCAGGCTGGTGGATCTGATGCACGGAACTATTTCTGTGGATAGTGCACCGGGCGAAGGAACAGCATTTTACATATTTCTGCCGTTAAAGGTTCCTGCTGCTCCTGAAGCAGACCAGGATGATGCCCTGCAAAACCATAAAGGTGCCGGTAAACCCTTGCGTATTCTCGTGGCCGAGGACGAACCTACCAACCAGTTGTTTGCCGGCAGACTTCTTGAATACCTGGGGCATAAAGTGATGATTGCCGAGGATGGCTCTCAGGCTTTGGAGCTTTTGCAACAACATGAATTCGACTGCATCCTTATGGATATACGCATGCCCTTTATGGACGGTCTGGAGGCTGCCAGGGCCATTCGTACTTCCCGGGAACTGGGAGCCAGAAGAGATGTACCTATAATCGCCATGACCGCTCATGCCATGGAAGGGGACAGAGAGGTATTTTTTCAGGCCGGTATGAATGGTTATCTGGCCAAGCCCGTACAGAAAGAAGATCTGGAAAAGGTTCTGCAAGGTATACAGAATAAGGTCGGGGGATATTTGTATACGCCGGTATAAATAATCCAGACCAGAATTTTCTCGTAAGCCTGGCCAAAAAAGGCGAGCAGGTTTTGACAATGCTTGCACACCAGGAATTCGACTGTAATTCTTATGGATATTCACATGCCGGTCATGGACGGGCTGGAGTCCACGCGGCGGATAAGAAGCATGGAGCCCCATTGAAACCCCTGTCTACGACAGGGAGCCCTTTGGTTAAAGGGACTTCCTGAATCCCTCGATTATTCAATGGGCTCCATTTCCCGTCCGCAGCATAGAGGTATTTCCTGGTCTTTAACTATGTGAATATACTTGTTGCATATAGAACAGTAGAAGGTATTATCTTCAGAGGCCTTGCTGGTTGACCATTGAGTTTTCTGAGGTTCGGGGGCGGGGATGTCTTCGATGTGAAAACGGGCCTGGCTGTTTTTCTGCGGGTGGTATTCACCAACAGGATTGAGCTTTTTGTTCTCACGCACACAGTCCACAATCAACTTCCACAGTTTTTCCAGGTCCTGGGCTTCATCAGTGTTTTCAGGAGCTAATTCCACCAGGTTGTTATCGATGTTGATTTTCATGATGCCTCCACTGGTGCTGGTTTGGTGTTGCTTGTTAATAATAATTATATCAGATGGGGAGTTGAGTGAGATTCTTGGCTGTAAGGGCTTGAAATTATTGACTTGATGGCGGAGAGGGAGGGATTCGAACCCTCGGTACCCGCTAGGGTACACACGATTTCCAATCGTGCTCCTTCGGCCAACTCGGACACCTCTCCACTTGATTTATCCGCATGGTTGAGCGATTGTATTTTCCTAAAGTTTTCCCGTTTTACAACAGAATCGACTATGAACATTTGCTCATAAACCATTGCGTTAAGAAGAAATCATATAATCGAATCGTACGATATAGTCAATAGTAAATCATCTCCATTTTTCTTATAATACTGTTTATCCACTCAAATAAAGGGGTGATCCTTATGTGGATTCAACCTGCAGCGACACTAATAAAGTGGTTTGCTTGTTACATCAGGGACAGGTACCCCCGCACTTGTTTATCTGAAAGAAGTTTTGCTGATTTTTAAAAATAAGTGCGGGGAGAGCCAGTCCCCTTGAGGCACAAATGATTGTCGTTGACAGGTTAATTGTAACCATTCAGGGGGGGGTGCCGGAATCGGCCAGCAATCAATACCGAGGAACCCCTGAATGGTTACCATTTCTCTTCCGGGGAAAGTTGTACCTGACACATGCCCTGCCCCAGTAAGTGATGCATAAAGCTG
>PWGL01000145.1 GCA_003554465.1 Candidatus Pacearchaeota archaeon | reverse complement strand
CCAGACGATATTGATACAATGTTTCCAAGGGTGGCACCGGGTTTTACAGAATTGACGGTTACTCACCGGCAAACAGGAGCTAAGGAAGAAGAATCCTATTGGCAAGATATAATGTTGGCCAAATGGTTCAGCGGCAATGCTTTGGATAGCGGCGATGACATCATTTTTCAAGATCTGCTTTTAGAAAAATTCTCCGACCGCCTAAAAGTAGTCTTCTGGCAGTATGAGGAAGAATTAGAAAATAAACTTAAAAAAACACTGGTGGAGGAACTGGGCTTAAACAATATAGAAGATGTGGAAGGCTTCAACAAGTCTTTAGGTTCCCATGACGGCAAATATTTTAATGATACAAGCAAGGCGGAGTATTTTAACCAACCATCAGCCATTGAGAAATTGGATGACTGGCAAATTCTCAGCCCGGTCCGGAGAAATATCAATGGCACCAACGAAATCAACCGGTTGTTGCACTATCTATATCGCAAGAACCTGGTGGAATATTGTTTTGGACAAAAATCAAAATATCCTCCAAAACTTCCTAGGCCTCTGGGTAATGAGGAGATAGTTTATGGAGACAAGGTGATTAACGTAAGAAACACAAAAGTAAATCCTAAACGCGTTTACCCCAAAGACGGCTTAAATTACATTGCCAACGGGGAAATGGGCCTTGTCGTGGGACAGTTCAAAAAGAAGAAAGATACTTATACCGGGCAGCCAAAATTTACCGAAGTTGAATTTTCTTCCCAAAAGGGTTATAAATATACCTTCTACCCAGGAGATTTTACCGAGGAAGGTGAAGCCCCCCTGGAGCTGGCTTATGCTATTACGGTGCACAAAGCCCAGGGAAGTGACTTTCAAACTACGATTGTGATCGTGCCCGATCCCTGTTTTAATCTTTCGAAGGAGTTGCTATACACCGCGCTTACCCGTCAAAAAGAAAAAGTCATTATATTTTTTCAGGGCGATAGCCTTTTAGAGCTAAAAAAATACACCTCTCCTGTTTACTCAGAGACATGCTCTAGATTAACAAATCTTTTTATTACTCCATGTGTAACTGAAATTAAGGGTCGATACTTGGAAAAACACCTGATTCATTGTGCCAGCGACAATACATTGTTAAGATCCAAATCAGAGCTAATTATATATGAAAAGCTCCTGAAAGAGGGATTCCAACCTATCTACGAAAAAGAGCTAACTTTAAACGGTATTACCAGAATACCTGATTTTACAATCATTGATGATGATACTGGTAATATTTACTACTGGGAACATTGTGGTATGCTTACCGAACCAACTTACAGAAAACGTTGGGAAGAAAAAAAGAAATGGTATTACCAAAATGGAATTCTGCCCTTAGAAGAAAATGGTGGCCCCAATGGCATTTTAATTGTAACAGAAGATTCACCCAATGAAGGCATATCTATACCCGCCATTGAGCAGATCATCAATCAAATAAAATATTAAGATGCTTAGATTAAAAAATGCGGAGGTGTACGAGCAAATTGGAGCTACAAACCCTTATTGAGCAAAACAGGACAAACCACTACAAACTGCTAGTCATCGTAGATAACAATCGGCAGCACCAGAAAATTATAGACATTTTGGAAAAGGACGGCTGGACAGCTTATGATGTTAATGAAAACATTTTAAATTTAGTTGAAGAAATCCCGAAAGATAGAGTTAAATTGCGGATTGGGGACCAGATAAAAAAGTGGGTTAAAAGTTTGCCCGAAAAAGTCATTTTATATAACACTAACATCCTTTATTCGCCTGAACTGGGAAAGTTGAATCCGGTTGGTGCATTTAAATATAAAGCAAGAGACAGGGAAATAATCGTGTTTGTAGAGGGCCATATTTCTGGTAATCGTATCCAGTATTCTACACACGGACGGGATGATCATGCTGATATGGATGTTAGTGAACTAATCCATGCAAGATTGGAGGATATCAATGCCTAAAATCCGTGATTTAATCAATTTTGAACCTATTAAAGATGTTATTGATATTGATGCAATTTCAGATACTAAAGATATGGTAGAAAATTATGTTATTTCTCCCTCTTTGAAAGAACACCTGGTTTCCGTCTTTAACGATTTGCAAAAAAGCACTCACAAGGCGCCTCAAATAGTAGGGGGTTACGGGTCTGGTAAATCTCATATGCTCGCTTTTATTATTTCTATCTTAAAACAACCGGATTTGATCCCTTATATTCAAAATGAAAAAGTGCGGGAAGCTGCTGCAGGGGTGAAAAGAAACTTTGTAGTGATTCACTGGGAACTGCAGCCTAATGATGTTGAGTTCAGCGCTTATTTTTACGACAGGCTGGAGGTTCAGTTAAATGAAATATACGGAATAGATTACGAAGCTCCAACCTCTGGTGTTATTGATCACAAGAAAGAAATATTGAAAATCCTGGAGTTAATAAAAAAAGATGACCCTTCCAGGGGTCTGGCAGTTATAGTTGATGAGATATCAGATTTCCTCAAGCAGAAAACAAAAGAAAAGATCAACCGGGATGTCCAATTCCTGCGTGTTCTGGGGCAGGCATCCCAGGAATCTGATTTTGTCTTTATCGGCGCCATGCAGGAATTTGTTTTTACCAACCCCAAGTATGTAGATGAAGCGGAAAGCTTTGGTCGCGTGGCAGAACGCTTCAATGTGATCACTATAAAGAGGGAAGACATTAAAGAGGTCATTTCCAAACGGGTGCTGTCCAAGACCAGCGAGCAACGAATAGAGCTGGAAAGCCTGTTTCAGGAATACACTAAATATTTCCCCGTTCTGCAAGCAAATCTGGAAAACTATATCAATCTTTTCCCTCTGCATCCCTACGTAATTCAGGTTTTTAGCGAGCTGCCCTATTTTGAAAAACGGGGTGTCATTCAGTTCACCGTCCAGGAAGTGCAAAAGATTCTCGATGAAGAGTTTCCCAGTATGATCACCTACGATAAAATCTTCGACGAAATAGTTTCCCGCCACACGGTAAAAAACCTGGAGGATGTTTCTCCTGTTGTGGATGCGGTCCAAACCCTGGACAGCAAAATCGATCTTTTAGAAAAACGGCACCAGGAAACTGCAAAGCGAATCGTAAACGCGCTGGGAATTCTTAAGCTTTACGGGAAAAGCACCAACAATGGTGCTACCCTGGAAGAGCTCTCCAATACCCTGCTTATACTGCCCGCAAACAAACTCATGGAGGCCCGTGATGAGCTCGCCGTGATGCTTAAAAATTTGCGCCGGGTAACCGATGGGCAGTTTATCAACAAGACTGAAGATGGCTACTATTACTTGGACCTTTCCCTCGATATTGATTACGACCAGGTAATTGAGCGCCGGGCTGAGAACCTCCCCGAAGGGGCGCTGGATGAGGAGATTCTAAGCATTTTAAAAGATCAGCTTTTGTTAAAGCAGAGCCAGGGGAACGGCGTATTTGAAGATACCTGCCGCTGGCCTAGCCGCCGCTCTTTCCGTGAGGGTACTTTTGTGTATGTGAAAAACAACGACGTTAAAAAGGAAGTTGCCGGAGAGCATTTAATCGTTTTTCTCTCTCCTTTTGCTTCTAACAGCCCTTACAGAGCTGAGCCGGGTACCATAATACTCTCAGGCCACCTGGAACTAGACGATGTAGCTAAGCTTAAAAAAGCAGCCGCTGCTAAGGCCTTAATGCATGAAAATTTCCACCGGAATGTTATGCAGAAAAAACATCATGAGTTTCGAAAGAGTTTTACCGAAACGATGGTTAAAGCTTACCTGGAAACCGGCCAGGTGGAAACAGGAACCGGAACGAAGAGTGTGAAAAGCTTGATCAGCCGCGAGTTTACCAATTTTGACGAGCTGATTTCCGAGATTAAACCTGCTATCTTAGACGAATACTTCACTTCAAAATACCCCCAGCATCCGCGTTTTGCCCAGGCCATCTCAAAGGACAACATTAAAGGTGAATTTTCCAGCGCATTAAAAGACCTTTTATCCAAGGAAAGGCACCAGGAGCTGTTTGCCAGTACAAAGTCCTTTCTTAACGCCCTGGACCTTCTGGATAATGACGGTAATATTTCAACAACCCAGAGCAAGGCCGCCACTCGCATTCGCAATTTAGCCAGGGATGCTAAGGGCAAAAATGTGGAAATAAAGGACGTAGTGGATGAGTTCAGTAAAACGCCTTACGGTTACGACTCTTTAATGACCGCTTTTGTTTTTGTGGTGCTCACTTATAATGGTGAAATCACCCTTAAAGCTGCTGGAGGCAAAACCATCACTTCTT
>PWGL01000090.1 GCA_003554465.1 Candidatus Pacearchaeota archaeon | reverse complement strand
CCAGACTTCGATTTGCTCACAGCAGGATTTCCTTGCCAGAGTTTCTCAATTGCTGGAAAGCGAGGAGGTTTCGAAGATATGCGAGGAACTCTCATTTTTGAAGTCTTCCGGATGGCTAAAGAAAGACAGCCTAAATATTTATTCCTTGAAAATGTCAAAGGACTGCTTAATCACGACGGAGGAGCTACCTTCTCAACAATCCTCAAGTCGATGGCAGAATTGGGGTATGATGCAGAATGGCAGGTGCTCAACAGCAAAGATTTCGGAGTACCACAAAACAGAGAGCGAGTGTTTATTATCGGACATCTTAGAGGAGAAAGCACCAGAAAAGTATTTCCTATCAGAAGAAAAGACTCAAAAGCTATTAAAAGAAATCAATGTGATGTAAGTGGAAAAGGTTACGATAGTCAACAAGGCAAAATAAAAATTCTTGAAGGATTAAACACAACAAAGGAAGGCAACAGTTACTGTATTGATAGCAATTATCACAAAGGTACTTCGCCAGGAGATATAAATTCAGGCAGAAGGACACAGATAAAAGATGGTTTAAAAATTAGAAAATTGACTCCACTTGAAACTTGGCGACTTCAGGGGTTTCCAGATTGGGCTTTTGAGAGAGCAGCAGAGGTTAATTCTGATAGTCAACTCTATAAACAGGCAGGAAACTCAGCAACAATACCAGTAGTGTCAGCAATCGGGGAAAGACTAAAAGATGTTGAAAGTGTGATTCAACATGAATGAAATATGATTTATTAGGGAGTGTTACCAATGACTAAAGAGGAAACTTTAAAACTTTTAAACTTCTTAGACAGTTTTTATAATCAGAAATTTCAATATCCTAAGGAAACTAAGGCTAAGAGTAAGTTTATGGCTGTTACCTGGCATGATTACCTGAAGGATTACCCATACAAGATAGTATCAGCAGCCACTAAGAGCCTAGTAGCCAAAAAGGAATGGCCTCCTACTCCTGCTGAAATAGTTAAAGAGATAAGAGAATTGCAAAAGACCGAGGAGGAGAAGGAAACCTGGGAAGAAGCCTGGAATCAGACATTAGAGCTTATTAGAAGGCATGGAGTACAGTATGGATATAAGCGAATTGTTTCTGAGCTCTCTGAGAGGGCCCTGAAGGCAGCAAAGACACTAGGAGGGTTATCATATATTGGTGGCCTTACAGACGCAAAGCTGAGCTATGCACAGACCAGATACAAGGAAATATACAATAGTCTAAAGGATAGAGAGGAGGAAAAATCAGCATTACCCCCTTCTCAAAGGGAGGAGATTAATAAGTTAGCTAAAAGTTTAAATAATAGTACACCAAAAATTGAAGGGAGCTGATAACTTGAGTGATAACTTTTGTGATGTATGCAAAGACACCGGCACACTATTATTTGACCCCGACACTATGAAAACTATGGCCTATGATGAGAAAAAGAAAAAAGAGTATCATGAGGTTATAGAGTGCCCCCATTGTGATAAAGATTTTGAATTTGAGGTGCCATTTTAAAGGGAGGAATGGTAATGGACTGCCCAGAGTGTGGAGAAGAATTATACTATAGCCGGGGATTGCCGAATATCTATATCTGTGATGAATGTGGGGAATATTATTTCCCCTGGAAGCTGAAGGAGGTAGAAGATGAATGAAATTTCTGTGATGAGTGCAGAGATAGGCGGGATAAAAATGAGAACTAATGTAATTTATAATGAGGAGTGCCTTCTTTATGAGGAGGTAGAAAATGAGATATTATAAAAGGCCTAAAGGAGAATACCAACAACACTTTAAAGGTGGTCTTTATACTCCATATGCAACAATGGAAAAGTGCAGAGATTGTATTCATTCATTTGGGGCATTAGACTCTCATTTATACTGTAATTATGGGGAAGGTAAATGTGATTATGAAAAAGATGAAGATATTGTAGTTTTTGAGATATTGGAACAAACTGATGATTGTTATTATTTAGGTAGAAGTTTTAAATTAGAAGGAGTTAGAGACAGAAGATGAGGGGAGGGGATTAATGCGACAATGCGAGAATGAAATTTGCGAAAACTTGACCACTAGAGAATACTGCCCTGTATGTACAAGTTTTAGGTATATGTGTGTATGGTTTAGGAGGAAGTTTAGGTTTGATAAGTCAATGCATAAGGCTAGATACTGCGAAAAAAAGGACCAGTATCTTATAGGAATGGATAATTGCAGTCAATGCAGATATTTTGATAGCATAATCAATTATAAGGACCAATGGAGTGATAATGGTGAGGATAAATAGTGAAGGTGAACTACCAGAAAGATACAGGGAGCAGCTTAAAAAAGATGATGATATTGTAGGTGCTGCTGAAGGTGAAGTCTTTAAGCTGACAGTACCTGTTAAAACTCCCAATCTCAATGAAATAATAAATAAGTCTAAAACTCACTGGTCTAGGTATATGAGAATGAAAGAGGAAATCCAGGAGCAGGTAGAGATAGCCTGTGCTATGGCTGATGTGCCTAAGTTTGAAAGCTGTAAGCTGAAATTAATATATGTAAGGCAGAACAGGAGAGAGGACCCGGATAATATAGTGGCTGGCAAGAAGTTTATTATTGATGGTCTAGTAAGCTATGGGACCCTGCCTGATGATGGCTGGGGCCAGATTAAAGGATTTCAGGAGGAATGGAAGGTTGGAGATAAGCCGGAAGTAATAGTTTATATTATAGGAGGGTAAAAATGGAGAAAGATAAAATTTGCAAAAATGCTATACAAAAATGGGGAATTGAGAATCAGATACTTAAAAGTGTTGAGGAGCTTAATGAGTTATCATCAGAATTAATTAAATACTTAAACGATAAGGCATTTAGAAACAGAAAGAAAGTGATTGCTGAAATAGCTGACGCATATGTAGTGTTAAGGCAGTTGGAAATAATGTTTGGTGAAGATGATTGCAAGAAGCAAGTCGAAAAGAAACTTGAAAAACTTGAAGGCATTATACAGAAGGGAGGGTAGTATGGGTAAGACTAACTCTTATAGTGATGAACAAATAATAGAAGCAGCTGTTGAAGCATATACTGAAATTAAAAGCCTTAGGTTTGAGAGTTTTAAGTTTTATTGTAATAAAGTTAATCCTTCATTGCCTAACTACCAAACGATAAGGAAAAGACTTGGTGGCTGGAGAGCTGCACAAAAAGCTATAACAGATTACCTTGTAAATAATAGTGATGTGCAAATAAAGAAAATAAGTGTATATAAGATGATAAATAGTGTTACTAAAGCTATGATAGCATATGGGAAAGCAAACATAACTGGAAGTGAATACAGGAAATTTAGGAAAGAAAAAAGACCAGATTTACCATCACTAGCTTTATTTAGAAATAGACCAATAGGATTCAAAAGAGCTAAAAAACTGGCTAAGAAGAAGTTTAAGGAGTATCAAAAGAAAAATAAAAACATAGCAAAGAAAAAGAAAATGCGTCAATTTAGAAATAAAAATTGCACAAATTGTACCTGGAGAATAGATAAAGCGACATCAGATGATTTTACCTGTATGTTTAGAAGGTGTATTAAATTAAGAGATTGGTTTGCAGATAGCGAAGCATATAAGGAGGTAATAAAAAATGAATAAAAATGATTTTCCCGGCCAAACTAAACAGTCTTTGAAAGAGTTTTATGAATCTAAAAACAGGCTAATGAATAGGATAGTGTCAATTTACCCTGGAGGGTTTGAGGACCAGGAGGATTTCAATGAAAGAGTAGAGTTAAAGCAAGAAGATGATGGAGAGGAAACTCTAATAATTGATGATAAGGAGATTGTAACATTCTCTGAGCCTAGAGTAGAAACTAAAACAGTCGGCGATAAGAGCAAATCAGTAATAGTGTGTGATGTTGAATATCATGAAGATGTAGTGAAATGGACCCAGGAGTAAAGCTAAAGACCCCCGGTATTAGCCGGGGGTTATCTATTTAATTTATAAAAGGTATTTTATCTGCCAAATCACCTTTATAATCTTTCACAGTATCAACCCAATCTTCACCTAAAGTTTCTTCTAGCTCCTCGATTACATTGTCTATCATAGCGTTGATAAAGAGCCTTACAGCCTGCCTAGTAATAAAGTTTAGGTCTGCTCTCTCATTTACAAACTCTAATACTTTCTCCTCGACATATTCTTTCTTCTTTTGACTAGCACTAGGCCATTCTTCTTCAGCATACTCAATAGCTTCAAACATTACTTCCCAAAAAGAATCCCAGATACCTTGCAGGGCTTTTCTTGCTAAAGGCCATGCTATCATTAATGCTCTCTTTCTCATTTGAAGACCTCCTTTAATTTGTCGGATAAGAAATCCACAGCTTTATCCACAGTGATTTCTTCTTTTTCCACAGGCTTAGCGTTAATATCTCTATCACTACTAATATCAGAAGTTACATTTAACAGTCTATTTAGCCAGCCCCTAATAAAACTTCTTTGTGAGGAGTTATTTCTGACAATATTGAAGTATTTTTCTCCTCTCATAATGATATAAGCAAATTTTAGCTCCTGAGGACGCCCAGAGTAGCCATTAACAGCGTTTAAAGTTTCGGGCCCTACTATACCATCTTCAGCAATAGAATCGCCTGTAATGAGGTTGTACGCTTTTTGCAGTTTTAATATAGCTGTCTGGGGCCCCATGTTAACTCCTGTGTCAAATATAATTATTTGCAAGTTATCATCTTCAAATTCATCTAAACTCATGGCTTTCCAGTATCTTTCCCAATATATTCGCTTAGCAGTTTCCTTATCAAGGTCCTTCATATCACCTTCATAGCCAAAATCTCTAGCCACAGCCTTAGTAATCCCCATATTGGTTTTACCACCTCTATCATCAGGGTGGTTAACATAGCCACCTTCATAATGCAGAATTTCTTCTATTACTTTTTCAAAACTAATGAATATCAACCCCCTCCAAATCTCTACATATATCCCCCACAGTATCATCTAAATCGTCTAAATCATTTTGAATATTATCTAATTTGCTGTCGTGTCTTTGCAGTCTAATGTCAATTTCATGAAGTTTAGCCAGCTTTTCATTGTATTTTTTTAAAGTATTTTCAAAACCTTTCAGAGTGTTAGCGAATGTTTGATTAGTGTTTAACATTTCTTTGTTAGTATTTCTTAATTCTGCTGTAGTTTTTTTGTGTTCATCTTCTCTTTTTTTATAATCGTTCCTTAAAGACTTCCAAAGCTGAACATAAAGTGAAAATAGACCTATAAATAAAACGCCGAATGTTATTTCGGATACAGCACTCATGGCTTCTGAGCCCATATTATTGCCCCCCTGCTTTCAACTAAAGTTTACCAGACTAGTCTAAATTTTGCAATACTAAATGAATAGTGTCTAATTCTTCTTCAGTAAAGTAATCTTCAACATATAAGCCAGATTTACCTCTGTATTCCCTTGCTATATCCACTTGCAACATATTAAGATAGCTAGCTACATCATTTTTAACCCTTGAATCTATATCAAGTTTTTGGGCTTCACTATTTAATTGATTAATATAAGAAAAAGTCCTCGTTATATCGTTTAATTCCCTAAATAATTCTTCGGCTGCGTCTGCTTCTTGCCATGTATAAGTCATTTCATCTTCTGGAATATTCCTTGATTCTTCTTCATCAAATGTCCTGTAAACAGATTGAGCTTCATTTCTGGCTTGATATATTTTATCTACAGATACTGGAGTTTGGAATGGTTCTCTATAAACACCTAATATTGAAGCTAATGTTTCTTGGAAGCCTTGAGCTCCAGCAGCAAATTCTCCAGTATCTAGTACATTTTGCCCCAATCTACTGAATTGTCCTCTTATTGCATGGTCTATTTTATATGGGCTCATATTTAATTTGCTACCTAAATATTTAGCAGTTTCAGATGTATAGTGTGAGTATTGATATTGTGGTTCTAACATTTGCTCTCCCATAGGAACAATATCTGTACCTCTATCCCAACGCCTATTAGTCATTATTTCAATATATGATATTAAATGTGGCATTTCATAGTTTGGCATACCTAAATTAAATGTTGTTTTCAGACCTTCTAGTATCAATTCTGGTTCTTGTTGATATATAGCGTCTAATGTTAATTCTGTCAAACCACCAAATATAAACCCTGGTGCAAATGGCTTGGGAGGAGCATATCTTTGACCATCATCAGTAAAGATATTCCAGAAATAAATTTTATCATGAACACTTAACTCTTGATATTCTGGTCTATCTTTATTTCTAAACCAGTTAAGAATAGCTGGTATTTGTATAAAAGCTATAGCCTTTAACCATGTCATTGGGTCCTGAAACTTTTTATACATATGTCTTAATGATGTTAAACCTGATGAAGCAAAAACAAATGCTTTATCAGCGTGCCGTCCTAACTTTCCTTTGACACTATAATCTTCCATAATTTCTGAAGAAGCGTCATAACCAGCTTCAAGTGTTTTTCTGTAAAATTCTTCTGGCTCTAAGTCATAAAGATTATCTATATCTTTAAGTTTTTCAGCAAAAAACCCTTTATATCTTGTTTCCTGAGTAAATTTCGTCATAGTAGCTAACCAGTCAACAGGGTTTTTATTTAATTTATCACTTAAAAGAGCCTTTATCGACCTGGGGTCATCTGAGCCTAACAATCCTAAGAAACTACCTCTTGTTACACCTGTTCCTAACACCAATGCTTCAAACTCATCTTTATCAAGACCTGATATTCCTATTATTCCTTCTAATGTGCTTTGAAAGAATTTGAATTTATCAGCCATTTGACTGTTTTGATAAACTAATTCTCTTATTTCATCACGCAAAGGGTTAATTATTAATGAATATGCTGGATTATAAACAGCACCTTTAGCAAACAAACTGGCTGGTGTTTTTAATACTTTTAACATATTTCTCATTATTTTACCTGTAGCTACTGCTAGCTCAGGGTTAATGTTTTCCATAAACTCATATAACTCTGGCTGCATTTTCCATGCTTCAAGGTTTCCATTATTTCTAATTAAAACTACATTTTCTCGCTGTTCTTTTTTAGTCAAGAAATCTCGGCCCTCAAATAGTGTAGCTAATACATCTAAGTCTAAAGCGTCTAAATCTTCAGGTTCTAGCCCAGCGTCTATTAAAGAATCCTGAATTTGTTTTAAAGCCACTTCCCTAACTTGCTGCCTGTCTTTTAGCTTGTAAGCTAAGTTTCCTAACCCTTCATATTCATCTATTAAATTTATAAGAGATAAACCGACTTGATTAGCGTCAGCATTTCTTATCATATACTGTGTATTTCTAATTATATTTTTAATGGGGTCGTCTATTGTCCTTTGAGAGCCATAAGCAGATTTAACTGATTCGGGTAAATTAGCAAATTTATTAAAACTGCCTGAAGGGAATATATCATCAGATTCTCCAAAAACTCTGTGCATAGGCATATACCAATTATAGGCATTTTTAATATTATCAGCTTGTTCTTGAGAAAATACACCTCTTTTAGCTGAATAATCAATAAGATTATTAAAATAGTTTTGTAACTGGTTGGCAGTTTCTACAAACTCAGGCTTTTCTAATTCTTTTATCGTTTCTAATATATCGTCAGGCCTTAATCCTGTAGCCTGCCCTATTTTTGGAGAAAACTCTTTAATTATTGTAGCAAGATAATCTTCTTTATCTCCTTTTTCAACAGCATTAATAATTTCCTCTTTTAACTCTGTGCTTTCAACAACATTATTGGCTATCCATTTAGCTTCTCTTTCTAAAGCGTGTTTGGCTACTGCCCATGTAGTGAAATCACCAATACCAATTTCAGGGGTTTCTAAAAATGGCATTTTCATTTTAATTTCGTCCCAGAGTGTTGGCATTTCAATATCATCAGCTACATTAGCTAAAATATCTTTTAATGGTGGCCCTCCACCTCTGCTCTCTCTGGGGTCATGTTCTGGCGACAATTGTCGTTTATTAAGAAAAGATAACACTTTATCATCAACTTTATTGAATAGCCTATATAATTTAACTGGGTTTTCTGCTGCTTCTATTTCGGTCCAATCTATACCGGCTGCTTCTCTCAATACTGCCTGGAGTTTAGCGTCATCAGCAAACGCATAGTAGTTAACTAAATCTTTTAGTTTAGAGTATTTTTTACGCATAGTATCTCTTTTAGATATAGAATGTCTTGTTCTTTCAACTCCACCTTGAGAGTGCCAAGTAATAATAGCTTTTTGGAGTTTATCTACTTTTTTGTGAAACTCAGGATTAGCTTCTAATTTTTCCTGTAAATGTGCTGAAAACTTCGGGGCTTTTCTGGCAGCTTCAGCTGGAAAGTTAAAATATAACTTAAAAAACTCAGCCCCACCTTCAATACTCCAAAGTTCTTCTGGATAATAATTTTTTAACCCTTCATCTTCTAATATATTTATTAAACTAGGGTATTTCCCTACTTCTAAATTTAAAGTTTTAGATATATGGTGGCCCATTTCATGGCCTAATACTTCCATATCACCATAATCTCTTATTCTTACAACTTCTTTTGATAAATCATAACTACCAGCTTCTTTACTATTAATCATTTCGTCAATTAATAATGGAATTCCAAAATCTATTGTTACGATTTCTTCAATCTCTTGTTTAGAAACTGGCCTATTATAAGGCTGAACATCACCAATACTATGAAAAAATCTTTCATCATCAAAACCAGAATTATCTTTACTAGATAATCTATACAAAAACTTTTGTGTTTCAGGATTAGTATCATTATCATATAAAGATTTATTGGTGTCTTTTAATTTATAATCAATTTGTGGTGTTGTTGGCTCTACATTTTCATCATACCTCGGCGCTACTAAACCTTTTTCTGTTTTTGCTTTTTCTATAACTTTTTCAATTTTTGCTGCTCCTTTTTCATCTAATAAATCTTTAAGGTTTTTAGCAGCGTCAGCTATAGTTTTTCCTGTTACTAAGTTTGTTCCTGTTTCAGCTTCAACAATGTGCCAATCAGTAGCATTTAAAATCCCCGAATTAATATCATATGGTTCTTTTGAAGGCTTATACCTAAACAAGTCTAAATGCTCTAATCCTTCTATCGCAAATGGTTTAGCACTTAAAGATTCTATAAAGTTTTCGCCTTGTTGTACATAATAATTTTCTCTAGCTAAATCTTCAGGTATTGTTGGTTTTACTTGCTCAACATCAGGTTTCATTTCATCTAATTCACTATGCTTTAACTTAGCTCCTAATTCCCTGGCTATTTTAGATAATACTACAGGGTCATTGGTTATTTCCATAGTTCCTTTAGGTGTGCTAATATTAACTTTAGGTTGACCTTTAGCAGCTTCTTCAAACATTTGATATATCATGTCATATCTTTCATCAGCAGTACCATAAGTATCTCTTAATTGACTTTGAATAACAGATAATTTTTCTGTTGATTCCTCTGCTGTATAATCGCCCTTCATTAACTTAACAAACTCATATTGAAATCTAGTTTTTTTAGATGAAGTACCTTTAGCTTCAATCTCTCTTAATACATCTTCAGCCTTAGCTTCAACATAAACATCTGTAGCATTTTTTATTACTCTATCTATTTCTTTCATAGCTTTCTTTTTAGCTCTAACTGAATCCTTGCCTAAATCATCAACATATTGTCTTGCAGTTATAATATCTATTTCATCAAAGTTATAATCTTTATGATATTGTCCTTTATCAATTCGTTCTAAAATCTTTTGTATATCTTTAGCATAATCTACAAATGAACTGTATTTCATATCCGGTGGGAAAAAGTCTAAATCAAGTTTCTGTTCTTCATAGTATTCTTCATATTCTTCAGTTAACTGTCTAGCTATTCTTTCAACTTTATTCACTTCATCATAAATGTAAGATTCCGGCATTTCTCCTTGTTTAACTTTTTCTATAGACCTTGATAGCTTATCTTCTAATTCTTCTGCTGATTTTGCTAATTCTAACTCTAACTCGTGTATTTCTTCTGTGGCAAATGGCTCTCTACCAAAATCCATAGCTTCTTTTTCAGCTTTAGATAATTCATCACTAGTAGGTACACTTTTCTCTAAATTGTAAATAACGCTACCATATCTAGAAGTATCCAAACCCGGAAGATGTGTTACATCAACACCTTCATAACCTAATTCTTTCATTAAGGCTGTAGAAGCACTATCCATATCTCGCCAATCTGAACGGTCTGTCGTTTCTTTTAATTCCAGAAAATCATTTATAAAATTTTCCATAAATTCTTCATTATCCATATCAATATCTTTAAAAATGTCAAGCAAACCAAGTCTAGAGGTAGTCATTATTTTTGATAAATAATCTTCTTTACCTTCGGGGTCAGATATATATTGGTTAATATGTTTGAGAAATTTGTGTAATTGTTTAGCTTCAGTTTCTGTATCAGGCTTGTATAAATTATAATCACTTATATCTATTTCATGAACTGGCCTTCCTTTTTCTACATAACCTTCAAATCCTCTGGATTGCTTGTTGCCAAAGAAATAAACCCCTGTGCCAAAATGACCTGTTCCTCTAAAAGAAGTTGCTTGATTAAATAATGATTCGCTTTTTCTTATTTCACCAGCACGATACCCCAATCCTTCTTTCGTCTGTTCAGGTACTTCATCAAAACTTATTTGTCTTACATTACCATAAGGTGTTGAATCAAGAGCTTCAGTAGTATCCATAGTTTTTTCAGCGATTGTCTGAATATCTATATCTTCTGTCATACCATCAGGATATTTAAGTTTAACATGGCCGGTATATTTTTCACTAACAGATACAACTTCCATTTTAGGATAACCTTTGAGATTGCTGATTGTTTTTCCTTCTTCAATTCCATATTCCTCAATGGCAAATTTAGCAAATTCAGGGTCAACTTCAAATTTTAATTCTTCAATTAGCATTTCACGCCTACTATCTCTAAATTTATCATAATTATTTATATAATTTTCAGGAAATATTCCAGTAGCTACTCCTAGTTTATAAACTTCTTCATCAGATAACTCTGATACTGCTGTTTTAGCGTATTTATCAGGGGTAAAAGATTTAGATGGCTTATATTCTCCTAACTCTGTTACAATTTCGGACCTTGACATAAATTCAATATCATCACTATCAATAGTTTTGCTGGCTTTTACACTTTGAACATCATCTGCTCTAACAGGGCCTAACTCAATTGGTTCTCCTTCCCAAACCCCTAACTCTTTAGCTGTTTGAAGTGGAGTTTCGCTAGATAATATTTCTCCAAAAGTTTGGTTATCTAAATTTTGTGTGCCTACAGTATCTAAAATGCTTTTTACTCTTTCAAATCCACCTATTCTATTATTATAATCTACAATATTGTCATTTTTAGATTTCCCATAAGCAGTTAATTTTTGTAAAGCCATTTTAGCGTCTGGTGTAGTATCAATTTTAGCAACATCTTCTATTAGCTCTACACCTTTTACTAGACCTGGTCTTTGAGTAACAGGTTTAGCTGGCTTTAAATCTCCTGTAATAGCGTCAAATGTCATATTGTCCATACCAACAGATGTAAATGAATCAGATACAGTATTTTCAAATATGTCATTAATCTTTTTGAATAATCCATCTTTCATACCCATAGGTATGCTTAATTGTTCTAAATGTTTTATAGCTGATTGATATCCCATATAATTAGCAGTTATCTGGTCCATCAAAAACTCTCTTTGACCATCAGTTAAATCAGTATATTTTCTAAACACTTTCATATCTTCAAAATTAATTGGTCTATCGCCATAAGGGTCAGTTTCATTCATTCGTGGTTTATCTTTGTACATATTTATTTTTTGCTCATTAATCAAATTTTCATAGTATAATGCGTTTCGGCCAATATTCCAAAGCTGGTCTTTAAAATTTTCAGCGTCTTGTTTTATTTTATTTAACTCTTGCATATTTTCAGGGTATTTTGAAACACCACTAGCTTTATATACTTTGTTAATATAATCTACAGTACTTCTCATTTCGTCCCATTTTCCAGCTGTTCCTAAAACACCTAAAGAACCTAACATAATCATATTCAAACCTAAATCTTTTGCTGTAGTATCATCAGGGTGAAATAATTTATCTACTCCTGTATATGCTACACCTCTTGCTGCACCTGTGCCAAACCCTTGCGTTAAAGGATAAATACTATCAGGAATATATTCTCTAACAGCCATTTCTCTAATAACTGGAGCTACTAATTCTCCTGCAGCACCAGCTGCAAAACCTCTACCAAAAGATTGAACATAATCAGGAAGGGTCATTCCTGCAAATTCTCTAAATGAAGGCAATTCTTCTTCTGAAGGAATTTCACTTTCATCAACAAGCCCCATACTTGCTAATTGTTTTAATGTTTGATGTTCTTGAATTATTTCATCATATTCATCACGCCTTGCTGATTCCCAAACCTGGTCCTCGAATATATCTCTACCCATAAGGTAGCTTCCCCATTCAGCACCAGCTTGAACTAAAGAAGGTAAACTTCTAAAGGCTTCTGTTATTTGTGGAGCAACCTTTCCTAACCCAGCTCCTGCTGCTCCTATACCAGATTTTACTATAGCCATTTGGCCTAAAAAGCCTACAGTTTCTCCTACAATATCAGCTGTTACTGATTCATAATCTGCTATTTCTTCATATCCTGAAAGCTCTGTTACATCTTCTATTGGAACACCAGTATAACTACTTGTAGCTCTTGATGAAGCCCTCATTATCCATTCAGGAATACTTTCTCCTACATCAACTAAAGTGTCTTGCAGGCTAACAGCTATATCAGCAGCAGCAGAAGGTTCTTCTGTAAAATGTTCTTCTATCCTTTCCTCCCAGCTCATTGTGGTTTCTCTTGATGGTGTGATAACCCTGCGTCCAAAATCTTTTAAATCATCAGTTTCAGGAACAATGCTGGTTATATCAAACCCACTAGCAGCTTGCATTATTCTATCGCCAAAATCTCTGACTTGAGTTTCTACTTGATGTATAGGGTCAAATTCTCTTAAATTTATTCTATCAATTGTTTCTTCTTCAATTTCAAATCTTCTATTACCTCTACCTTTTAATCCTGGAGTATCAACAAACCGGCTATGGCTTTCTTCAGAAATATCAATTTCAACACTATCAATATCTCTTTCTTGCCAGCTTTCATATACTCCATAAAGTGCTTCGGCCCCTCTGTTCATTATCCTATGAGCTATATTTCTATCCATTTCAAATTCATCAGCTCTTTGCTCGCTAGCTCTAAAATCAGCATACTCATGCTCAAACTCCTGCCTTTGTGCTCTTTCTTCCCTTAAAGTATCAGCTCTTTGGATTATATCTTCTCTTGAATATTGACCAAAATAATTAGACATTATCTACACCACCTTAAAGTCCATAGTCATCTCTTAACCTTTTTTCTACAGCTTCTGTATCATTTTCATCTTCGGTTTCTGTATCAAAATACTGCCACAAATCATCTTCATGGACCAATACTTCTGCTGGGTCTATTTGGCCTGTAGCAATATCTTGCATATAGTGTGGGGGAAACCACAATGTACCCCTTTCAGGGTCCTGAACATATCCTTCTGGCCCTGTAATAGCGTCTATAAATTGTTCTGGAGATAATTCAGAGCCACCTCTTGTATCAGCATAATCTCCTAAATACTCTCTAATATATTCCATACCTGCACCTGATTGAAGTCCTAGCATAGCCCTATCAAAATCTGTAGCTGTAAAATCCTCTGGAGTAAAAGAATCATCTAAACCTTCTTCTGGCCCTGTAGGAAATAAGGCTTCTTGCAATAATCCACTTCTTGCTAATTCTTTCATCTGGTCTGCTTCTAATTCTTGCATAGTGGCCTGAGCTAATTGCGTTCTTGTTTGTGCTCTTTGACCATCTACCTGAGCAGCCATGAGGTCCCTTTCAAGAGGAGCAAGCCTTTCATCTTGCAATACCCTTTGTTCTAGCCCTGCTAGCTCTAAATCGTATTCTCTGAGCTGTCTGGGGGTTAATTCTTCTATTTCAAGCTGTTGCTGCCATTCTTGAAATTCGTTTTGCATTTCCATAGCTTCATTTGTTAGAAAAGCATGTTCAGTTTCAGCCTGTATTTGCTGTACCCTATCTTCAAAAGTTTCACTCATAAGCTCTAAATCCATTTCAATAGAATCTAATTCATATTGAGCTGCCTGTTCATCAATTTCTAACATTCTAGCAGCGTGAGGTAATTCAGTTCCTATCATATGGTCAGTTTTTGCTCTAATTTGTCGCATTTCATGATACATTGGAGTATCCTCTGCTGGTGTGAAGGCTTGCTGTTGAAATTCTTCAAAGCTCCTGTGAGGTAACCCTTCACCATATTTACGCCATACGGCTTCTTGAGCTTCAGGAGTTTGAAAATCCATAGCCACACCTAAATGTTCCCAATATTGAGGGTCCTCCTCTGCTCTATAAGTCCCTGCTTCTATAGCTTCTTGCCGGCCAAACTGCATTGGTGCTTGAGTTTGAGCAGCAGTTTCAAAAGCTACACCTCTAGCCATTTGGTCAAAAGTTTCTTGTCTATCTATAGGCATTTAATCCACCACCTTTTTATAGCCCGAATTGTCTTAGAAAGTTATCAAGCTGAGTATGTCCAAAACCAGGTGTTTGCATTGCTGCTCCACCATATAAACCTGCTCCATGTGCTAACTGTTGCTGTGCTTGCAATTCATGCTCAAGACCTAACATATCTCTTTGATGTCCCTGTTGCATAGCTTGCTGTATAAGTCCAGCGTCTTGCTGCTGTCGCTGCATACGCCTATCATGCTCCATTTGCTGTTCTTGCAACAATTGCTCTAATCCTGCCTGCTCCCTAAACATATGCTCATCATGCAATAACCCTGTAGTGTCCATATGTCTTTGCCAGTTAAATTGAGCTTGCTGTGCTTGTGTTTGCCATTCATCTAATCCCATTTGATGTTCTAACTGGCTTCTTTCCATTTCTAACTGGAATGGGGTTAAAGTTTCTTGCATTTGCATTTCCCAATCTTGAGTTCTTTGTTGCCAGTCAAATTGAGCTTGCTGCATACCAGCGTCAAATCCAGCTAATTCTTCTTGGAATCCTGCTTGCCATCTATCCATTTCTTGACCAAACCCTAACTGTGCTTGCTCCATTTCAGCTTGCCAGGGCGTCATGGCTTCTTCTACTCCCATTTGCCATTCTTGAGCTCGGCCTTGCTGCTCTAACCCTACTGCTTCTAACAATGAGCCAAAATGTTGAGTTTGAGCTTGAGCTTCTCCTAATTCAGCTTGAGTTCTAGCCTGTTCAGCTGCAAGTTCCCCTTCAAATTGTTGCATACTTCTAGTAAATTCATCTTGTCTTAATCCTAATGCTGCTTCTAACTCTCTGGCAGCTCTTTCATCAGATAACTCTCTTTGCATAACATCAGCAGCCGGCATACCAGCCATACCCCTTCTAGCTTGTTCCATAGCCATTGATTCTCTAGCTCTTTCAAACTCTGGAGTTAATAAAGTATCTGCTTTTTCTAAAAACCTATCTAACCCTGGTGATTCTGGTACATCTGGAGTTTGAAAATCAATGTCTGGTTGGTCAGGAAAAGACAATTCATCTGGTAAAGCGTCAGTTTCAGCTAAAATATCATCTAATCCCATACCTGGCCTATCTGGCATATCAGGTATATTTGGTAAATCTGGAGTATCGGGTCTATCTTCAAACTCTGGCAAATCCGGCATATCTACCATATCTGGTCTATCCGGCATTTCTGGAATACCTGGCAAATCAACAGATATATCAAAATCTGGTATTTGAAAATGTCTTTCATCTGCTCTATCAGCTAATTGTTGTGCTGGGCTGTCAGGTTGTTGTAAACTGGCCTGTGCTTCTCTTACATCACCGGCAGTATAGCCAGGTGCACCAGTTTGCATTTGTGTCATAGTATAAGCCCTATCTAATTCTTCCTGGGCCTGCATATAATCTGCATAAGTCTGAGGTTGCTGTATTCCAATTCTTTCTAATGCAGTAGCCATTTGCGCACCTCCTAATATTTGTCCTTACTTTCAAGTACAGGCCAGTAATTAAATCCTATACCTAAAAGCCCTGGAGTTTTTTCTTCATTTTCTAATCCTGATACATGAACTTCTATATTACTTTCATAACTAAAACTTAAATCAAAGTTAAATCCTATTCCTACAAAACTTTGTTTAGGTATAAAATGTGGTACTGTGCTCCAAAAGTCAGCTGTAGCATATTCAAATATTTCATATGGTACTTCAGGTATATCTTCTTCCCAAACTCCCATACAAACTTCCATCAATTCTTCTGTAAGCAATTCTGCTGGGTCAACTTCATCTATATGCTGATTGACTTCATACCAATCTATATCATCTTCAGAAAGTGAAACACCATATTGTTTAGCTTTATTAAAATCAACTTCATTTTCTTCAATATCATACATAGATTGCATTATTTCTGTTGTAAGTTCTACATCATCTACATATAAATCCCACACTACTGGTATATATACACAAAACATTAGTTCAGGCCATGTTGGTGCGTCTATACACAATGTATCTGACCATTCTGTATCATATTTCATTTCTTTAAGCCTGTAACAGTAATCTTCATTTGGCCTAGCGTCATCATCAACTATTAAAAACTCTGTTTGAAGCCCCGACTTAGAAAATGTTTTGATATCTTCCCAGTTACTTTTGCTTTCATACCTTCTTTGAAGTCTATATTCTAAGCTACCACCGGCATATTCAGTATTAGGCTCCATTTTTGCGTGTAGGGTTACATAATTATCTAAACCTCTTACAGCGTCTTTTAAAAATACTTCAATGTCGCCTAAGCATTTACTGTCAGTATAGTCAGTTTCAAAAGTAGTTTCTTTAAACCTATAACAATAGTCGCCAGCTCCAGGTTCATCATATAAAAAGAAACTTTCTATCATTCCATCAAACTCTATATTGTCAACAACTTCCCATTCTTCGCTATCTTTTTCTTTTCGTTCTAATTGATATTCTAATACTTCACCTCCATATTCACCTTCTGGTATCATTTTACCCTCTATATATATTATATCATCATACCCCCGAAACAAATCAACTAGCTCTACATCTATGTCCTCATAACCTAACCCTAATTCATCAACACACACTTCATTAGACCAATTAGTCAGAAATGAATCTTCCATTACTCTATAGCAATATTCTGTTTCTTCATCAGCTTCATAATCAACTAAAACAAATTCACCTTGAAGCCCTGGGTATTCAAAAACTCCAACTTCTTCCCAAACACCATTATCGTTTTCTTTATCTTTATCTTTATCATTATTTTCTTCAGGAGTTTCATCTTTTTTTCTGCGTTCTAATACATAATAAAAAGTTTCGCCACCAAATTCTCCTTCAGTTTCAGTATGGCCTTTTATATAAACTTCTTCTCCAAAAGCTCTTATTGCTTTATCTAAAAACACTTCTACATAATCATATCCAAAATCTACAGTACATTTTATATTACTATATTCTCCAGTTATTCTTTCTTCTACAGCTAAATAGCAATAATCAGTTTCATCAGTTACCATATCATCTGTAATTTCAAATTCTCCATAATCATCAGTCTTAATAGTTTCAACTTCTTCCCAATCGCCACCATCAAATGGAGCTCTATACAAAACTATTTGATATTCAATATCTGGAATATCAGCTAAAGGGTTATCCACCATTGTTACTTCAGTTACTTCAAACTCAACTCTAGGGTCATCTACAGTATATGAAGGCAATCCTACTCTGCCTGTAGTTAACCAATCATAATACATTCCAATACCTATATAATTATAATCT
>PWGL01000106.1 GCA_003554465.1 Candidatus Pacearchaeota archaeon | reverse complement strand
GAGATCCTCAAACACGTCCGTGATTATTTCCTCAAACAATTGCCTGTTTTCATGCAAGGTCTCAGCCAGAGACTCCTTGAATATCCTTTTAATAGTTTCATGATCGGTTTCTATTGGGCTCATTTTCTCCTCCGTTACGGTGATCCCGAAGTGTAGGCGTAGCCATTCAACCAGGGCGAACTGGCGGTTAAGGTTTCTTTGTTTCTTGGGTTGCGGGCATGGCCCGCGTTAGTTTACATGACATTGTAATCCTGGCGGGCAAGCCTGGCAAGCTGAACCTGCAAAAAGTCAGTTTTTTTGCTTCTTTTATAATGTTCTCACCCCTTGGCGTGACAGAGCGTGTGAACAATACTGTATTCCCACCCGGCCCGGATGTCGCGCAGCGGCAGTACGGTTATATCCTCGGACAGCCTGTATCTGTCCCGACCTGGATAGACTACCCAGAGATGAGCCAGGTCAAGGTCTTTCCTGACCACATCCATGGATTTGGTTTTTCGCGGGGCGTCGGCAAACTTGAATTCCACTCCCCAGTTTCGTCCACCGTGCTTCCAGAACAGATCGAGTTCAGCACCTCCATGGGTGCGGTAAAAAGCCAGTTCCTGGTCGTGTTTGCCCAGGCAGAAGCAAACATTTTCCAGGGCAAATCCCTCCCACGAGGCCCCGAGCTTAGGATGGCCCAGCAGGGTGTCCATGGAGTCGATGCCCATGAGTGAGTGGAACAGACCCGAATCCCGGATGTAGAGCTTGGGGCGCTTTACCAGTCGTTTGGAAACGTTGGGGTGCCAGGGCTGAAGTGTACGGACCATGAAGGTTCCAGCCAGGATATCCAGGTATTTCCTCGCCGTCATGTCGCTGATGCCAAAGGAAGTTGACAGCTCAGAGTAGTTGAGCAGCTGCCCGTGATAATGACTGAGCATGGACCAGAACCGGCGCAGTGTTCTGGCGGGAATTACAATGCCCAGGGCCGGGATGTCCTGCTCCAGAAAGGCAGTGATATAGTTTTCAAGCCAGAGAAAGGCCGAGAAATCGTCTTTGGCCAGAAGGGCCCTGGGGTAGCCGCCACGCAGCCAGAGGTCACTGGAAGAAGTCACATCCAGGGTGTGCAGGCAGCCCAGATGGTACAAGCCCATCCGACCGGCAAGGGATTCGCTGCCTTGCCGCAGAAGCTCTCTGGATGCGCTGCCCAGTATCAGGTATTTCTGGTCCGGGATGGTGTCTACAAGGTGCCTGAGCAGGGGAAAGAGATCAGGCAGGCGCTGGATTTCGTCGATGACTACGAGCCCGGTGAGTTCTTCCAGAGCCAGCTGTGGGGTCTCCAGCCTGGCCATGTCCCTGGGATTTTCCAGGTCGAAGAGGTGGTCGGCATGGAAAAAACCGGCCATGGTCGTCTTGCCGCACTGTCTGGCGCCAAGGATGGCGGTCACCGGGAATATTTCCATCAGTCGGGTGATCCTGTGAAGATCAATGGCTCTTGGAATGACTGTCTGGCTCATGTTGTGCTGCTGCCTGGAGGCGTGATCATGCATGAAAATTCATATGATGAGTATGAATTTTCATGGACAATGTCAAGTGCAGAACAGGTTGAACATTGAATTTGAGCTTATAGTTCATCTCTTCCAAGCCCGTGCTTGGATAAAAGCTGCTAAAAATCAACGTACTCGTCTATAGGTGTTTTTTCTCGTTCTTTAATCAACTTAGAAAGCTGCAGATGCTCCATGATGTCGGCAAGTTTCTGTATTCTTTCATGTTCTTCAATGGTAAGAATAACAGCTTCAAGCTTATTTTCCGCAGCACAGCGATCTTGTCTCTTTTCTTATTTTTAATGCTTTCCAGGACAGAAATGAAATTCCTCACGATATCCGTTGAATCATCAGTTCTTCTTTTTTGTAAGTCTGCATATCCGGCATCTGTCTTTTCTTTTATCGTTCCCACGCTCTGCGTGGGGACGTCTTTCGATCCAGCACTCACTTTTGGCAATGGAGAAGTACCAGGAAAATAAAAGCATTTAAAAGTGAGTGCTGGATCATAAGAAAAAGGGAATGTCTTTGGGCCACTCCCGCGGTCATTCGTGGACGCTGAGCGTCCGGAGAATGTTCCCACGCAGAGCGTGGGAACAATAAGAATGCCCCTTTCCATCAAATGGTCTGCACCATGTCCCACATGGGCAGAAAGATGGCCAGGGCGAAGAAGCCCACCACCCCGGCCAGCATGGCGATGAGTACCGGACCCAGGGTCTCGGACATGCGGCTGACAGCGTATTCCACCTCGTCGTCGTAATGGATGGAGACCTCGGAGAGCATTTCGTCCAGGTTTCCGGCTTCCTCCCCGGTGGCCACCATGCTGATGACCATGGGGGTGAAGAACCTGGACTGACCCAGGGGGCCGGATATCCCTCTGCCCTGGCGCAGCTCTGCCTGGATGCGCTGGAATTCGCCGGAAATGACCTTGTTGCCTATGGTCCCGGTGAGTACGTCCATGGCGTTTAAGACTGAGACTCCGCTGGCCTGGAGAATGGAAAAGATGGAGGCAAACCTGGACATGGCCGCTTTTAGAAGAACAGGGCCAAGCACCGGGATCCTGAGTAATACCAGGTCCTTGACGTACTGCCCCTTTTCAGTCCTCAAAAAGATATACAGCCCTGCAGCCAGGGAAATGACAGTTCCCACGCTCACCGGCCAGTAGACCACTATCCACTGATAAAGAGCCAGGCTGATGCGCGTGGGCAGGGGCAGTTCAATGCCTGCCCCCTCGAATATGCCCACAAACTGGGGGATGACAAAGGTGAGCAGAAAAAGAAACGCCGCAAACAGGGCGATGACCACGATGACCGGGTAGCGCAGAGCGCTTTTTATATCCGATTTTACCTTGTGCTCGTGCTGCATAAGGTAGATGAGGCGGTCCAGTACGTCCACCATGCGTCCGCTGCTTTCGCCGGCCCGGATCATGTTGCAGTACAACTGAGAAAATATCTGGGGCTCCTTTTCAAAAGCCTCGGCCAGGGTACCACCCTCCTGGATATCCTTTTTCATCCTGGCGGCTGTTCTTTTGAGCTTCAGGTTTTCGGTCTGCTCCTCCAGGACATCCAGCAAAGATCCCATGGGCAGGCCGGCCTTCATCAGGGTGCGAAACTGCTTGGTGAATATGACCAGGTCTGTGAGCCTGACCCGGGCCAGAAACAGGTTGATCCTGCCGCTCAAATCCCCGAACACTTCCCTGGATGTACTGACCTGCTGCGGAATAAGCCCCTGCCGGACCAGCTTTTCCTGGGCCTCACCGGGATCTGCGGCATCTATAGTGCCGGAGACTGTGGCACCTTGATCGTTTATGGCTTTGTACTTAAATGGTGGCATGGGCTCAAGTCATGACGACAGTCATGGCCTCCTCCACAGTAGTCATCCCCTGGCAGACTTTGCGGGCGGCGTCGCTTCGCAGGTCATGCAGTTTGCCGGACCGGGAGAGACTCCGGCCCATCTGGGTTCCGGTGGTTCCGGTCTGGATCATTTCCCGGACTTCGTCGTCAACCCTTAAGACCTCAAAGGCGGCTGTACGTCCGCTAAAGCCCGTATTCATGCAGGAGTAGCAGCCCTGGCCCTGCATAAAGGTGCAGTCAGTGGAGTTTTCCAGGCCCATGGCCTTTAGGGCCCTGTCTGACGGTGTGTACGGTTTTGCGCACTTGGAGCAGTTTTTACGCATGAGGCGCTGGGCAAAGGAAACTACCAGGACTGAGGAGACCAGGTAGTGCTCTATGCCCATGTCTATGAACCTGGCCACTGCGCCTGCAGCGTCATTGGTATGCAGGGTGGACAACACCCGGTGCCCGGTCATGGCCGCCTGCACGCCTATGCGGGCAGTCTCGGCGTCGCGCATTTCCCCGACCATGATCACGTCCGGGTCCTGGCGCAGGATGGAGCGCAGGCCCGAGGCAAAGGTCATGCCCGAGCGGGTGTTGAGCTGCACCTGGCGCACGCCCTGCACCCGGTATTCCACAGGGTCTTCCAGGGTGATGATATTTATGTCCGGCTGGTTTATGCGCCGCAGGATGGCATACAGACTGGTGCTCTTGCCGCTGCCGGTGGGACCGGATGCCAGGATCATGCCATAGGGAGTGTCAATGGCCTCGCTCATCTTCTGGTAATCATCACTGTTCATGCCCAGTTCTTCCAGCTCAAAGGTCCTGGCGCTCAGGTCCAGAAGGCGCAGGACCACGTTTTCCCCGTGTATGGTGGGGATGCAGGAGGCCCGGACATGGATCTCCCTGCCCT
>PWGL01000107.1 GCA_003554465.1 Candidatus Pacearchaeota archaeon | reverse complement strand
CAGCCGCTTGGGAGCCAAAGCGGTAAACTTATTGGAGGAAGGCCAAAAAGGAAAGGCGGTGGGCTACTTTAAAGGAGAAGCTATAGCCACTCCTTATCAGGAAATACTTAACGGGAAGAAGCAATTTTCCCGGGAGGACTATGAACTGGCCAGCATTTTAGCAAATTAGTGATGCTCTGCCGTTCGGGGTATCTTAAAAAACCAGTGATATCGGTATTAGATACTATTAACATAAAAAATGATTATTTGAAAGGGGTTGAATTCCTTGTCAATAGTAACATCGCAGGAAATGTTTAGAAAAGCTTACCAAGGAGGCTATGCTATTGGCGCATTTAACGTCAATAACATGGAAATTATTCAGGGCATCACCGAGGCAGCCAGGGAAGTGAACGCTCCGCTAATTCTCCAGGTCTCAGCGGGAGCAAGGAAGTATGCCAGACATACCTACCTTATGAAGCTTATGGAAGCTGCAGTCGATGAAACAGGGCTTCCCATCTGTGTTCACCTGGATCACGGCGATACTTTTGAACTCTGCCGATCGTGTATTGACGACGGGTTTACTTCGGTGATGATTGACGGTTCCTCTTATCTTTTTGAAGAGAACATTAAGTTGACCAAACAGGTGGTAGATTACGCCCACGCAAGAGGTGTAGTTGTAGAAGGAGAGCTGGGGCGTCTTGCAGGCATAGAAGATGCGGTTAACATAGACCAGAAGGATGCGGCTTTCACCGACCCAGCCGAGGTGGAAAAGTTTGTAGAGAAAACCGGAGTTGACTCTCTAGCCATAGCTATCGGAACTAGCCACGGTGCCTTTAAGTTTAAAGGTGAACCCAAATTGAGGTTTGATATTCTAGAAGATATACAGAAGAGGCTTCCGGGCTTTCCCATAGTCTTGCACGGCGCTTCCTCAATTATGCCCATATACGTCGATATGATTAACCAGCACGGCGGCAACATGCCCGGAGCCAGGGGAGTTCCCGAAGAGATGTTGAAGAAAGCGGCTTCCATGGCTGTATGCAAAATTAACATTGATTCTGATTTAAGACTAGCCGTGACAGCAACTGTTAGGAAATACCTGGCTGATAATCCAGGCCATTTTGACCCGAGGAAGTATTTAGGGCCTGCCAGGGATGCTATAAAAAAGGTAGTAAAGCACAAAATGGTTAACGTATTAGGTTGCAATGATAAGGTTTAACTGATTTTTCTGGCTTATCAACCTTCACGCCGAGTGCCCCTCTATCATGGCAACTATCTCCTCTGCATTTAGGGTTTCCTTTTCCAGTAAAGCATTAGCCATAAGGTCTAATTTTTCCCGGTAATTTTCGATTATCTCTTGCGCTCGGCGATAGCACTGATTTACCAGGTTGCGGTGCTCTCTATCGATGGATTGGGCAATATCTTCACTAAAATTACGTTCTTTTGCAAAATCTCGGCCCAAAAATACCTGGCTTTCTTTTTCACCGAAGATGACCGGTCCTAAATTTTTACTCATTCCGAATTTCATGATCATTTGGCGTATCATGGCAGTAACTCTTTCCAGGTCATTTTGGGCGCTACTACTAATTTCCCCCATGGCTACTTGTTCAGCAACTCTACCGGCCAACAGGACTGATGCCCGGTCCATAAGTTCAGAACGGGTTATATAATTACGTTCTTCTTCGGGTAGCATTAAGGTGTGCCCGTTATCTTTGGACCGGGGAATAATAGTAACCTTGTGTACAGTAGCGGTATGCGGCAACAGGTAACTTACTAACGCATGCCCCGATTCGTGAAAGGCTATCAACTTCTTTTCAAAATCACTTATCACCCTGCTTCTCTTTTCGGTGCCCCCTAGAATCTTATCTATGGCATCTTGCATCTCTTGCATGTTCAGTATCTTATTCCCCTTACGAGCGGTAAGCAGAGCTGCTTCATTGGCCACGTTTTCCAAGTCTGCTCCGGTAAAACCGGGAGTACGGCGTGCTAATACCTTTAAGTCGATATTTTCAGACAAGGGTTTATTGCGAACGTGGACTTGTAAAATGGCTTCCCGGCCTTTTATGTCAGGGTAATTGACCATAATTTGACGGTCAAACCTGCCCGGCCGCAAAAGTGCCGGATCGAGCACATCTGGACGGTTAGTAGCCGCAATAAGTATAATGCCCTGGTTGATTTCGAAACCATCCATTTCTACCAGAAGCTGGTTTAAGGTTTGCTCTTTCTCGTCATGGCCTCCCCCCAGCCCTGCTCCACGTTGACGTCCCACCGCATCCATTTCGTCAATAAAAATAATGCAGGGAGAATTCTTCTTGGCGTTTTCAAAAAGATCCCTTACCCGGGAGGCTCCTACTCCTACGTACATCTCCACAAAATTAGAACCGCTTATACTGTAGAATGGGACCCCCGCCTCCCCGGCAACCGCACGAGCCAGCAAAGTTTTCCCCGTACCAGGTGGGCCTACTAATAAAACTCCCTTGGGAATATGAGCTCCTATTTCTATATACTTCTTGGGAGCTTTTAAAAACTCCACTATTTCTATCAGTTCATCTCTCTCTTCATCTGAGCCAGCTACATCATTAAAAGATACACTTTTGCGTTCCGGTTCAAAAAGTTGGGCTTTGCTTTTTCCAAAATTCATCATCTGACTTCCGCCGCCTTGACTCTGCTTCTTAACAAAAAATAAAACTCCTATCATCAGAGCAAGGGGGAGCATGTAAATAAGTAGGTTGTTCCACCAGGGGGTTCCAGGTTCTTGACTATAATTGTAAGTCGCCCCGTGACCTTCTGACATATCATAAACATCTACCATGGGGCCTACTTGAGTAGTGATCTCGGTCCCATCTGTCAGGGTAGCTTCTATTTTAAATCCTTCTTGATAAACTTCTTCCACCCTTCCTTCTTTCATTAGATCAACAAAATGGGAGGTGTTAACTTCCTTTAGCTCCTCCCCATTTTGAAAATAGATCACCATTAATATTACTGCAACAGATATAAGAAAAAATAAGGGTATCCCGCGAAAAAAGGGGGTCAAAAATAGTCCTCCTCTCTATTAACTGCGCCTGTTTAGTATACTATATATCAGTCCAAGGAGCACAAAAGTAACTCCAGGAAGGTTTAGGTTGTCGTAGCCGATGATTCTGCTTTTTGTTGGGAAAAATGGTATAACATGAACTGGAAAGAATCAAGAAGTATAACTGTCCGGTCTTTTCACGACCTGGAGCAAGTTTTGGCAATGTCGTCATTTTGAAGTTCCTCCTTTGGTATGCATCAATAGTTATGACTTAGATATAGATTGGGACAAACTCCCGATGAATTTGCTGCCTAAAAACAGGCAGGCAAAAAAACACTAACAAGTTGGAGCATTATCGGGCTGTGATTCTGAGATGATTACGAGAATACCCCCATATCTTCAGTAGCCATTCAACGTATCTATTTAGCGTTACCGTTAATTTTTGCTATCTTTCCTTTGCTCAACTTGTAAATAGAAGTAGCACAGGAAGCTTCTACCGGGTCACGGGTGGCCATAACCACGGCGATTCCGCAGTCGTTAAAATGGCGAATATGTGATAAAAGATAATTGTCGGGAATGGATTTAGGGAGCCTCGCCGGTTTATCTAAGAGAACCGCAGCGAGATTTGGGGGCAAGGTTTGGGCTGGAAGGGAATAATTAACTAACCAAATTCTCTGATTACGCATGTATTCCAACTCTTTTCCACCGATCTCTCCTACCAGGCGGCCCTGGAAGTAAACCTCTCCCTTATCGGGAATCTCTAAGAAGCCAAGTATTTTGAGCAAGGTGGATTTCCCTTCGGCGGGAGCCCCCAGTATGGAAATAAACTCCCCTTCCTTCAATTCCAGGTCTACTTTCTTCAGCGCCCAGTGGAAAATTCCGCTTGATTTCCTATATCCTTTCCAGATTCCCCTGGCTTCGAGGACGGTATTCTTTAACATTTGCTGCACCTTCTTATCGTTGAGACTTTTAGTTATTTTACATTTTACTCCTTGAAACTAAACATTTAGTCTACAAAAACTGAACCAGCCACGTCTTAGAATTCCTTATGCTAATTATTTATCCCGCTGCACAAAATTACTGTTTCCTGCCCCCGTTTACCTCATCACCTTATACATGCCCTCTTTCTCCGGTCTGGTTAACGCTTCAAGGACGATGGTTTAGAATATGTTTAGAAAATGTTTAGTACCAACACTCATTATATATATAAAAGGGCTTGGAGCCGTTACTTTTTTGAGAAGGGAGTGTCTGTTTTAAATGAGTTTTCAATTTGAACAAATAAGTATGTGGGTGGTGGAGTATCTTCCCAGCGCCCTGGCTGCTCTTGCTATCCTGGTAATTGGGTGGCTGGTAGCT
>PWGL01000025.1 GCA_003554465.1 Candidatus Pacearchaeota archaeon | reverse complement strand
AAGCCGCACTCCGCCGAAGGCGGATTTGATGCGAAGCATCAAACCTTTAGGGTGCGGAGGACGTCACGTATAACGCGAATGAAATATTTCTAAAAGAGAAGGTTCTATTTCAACTATATCATTAAGAGTTAGTAACCCTACAATCTCACCTTTATTGACTACTGGCAGCCATCTTATTTTTTCCTGAGACATTTTTTTCAATGCCTCATAAATATCTGAGGAAGGTTCAATAATGGCCATTTTTTCCCTAGCAATATCTTTAGCCCTAACTTTATCTAAATCTTCTAACTCACCTCTACCTAGAACTAGTAAAACATTTTTCTCAGTTAAAAATCCCTTTAATTTCCCACCATCTTTTAAAACTATACTTGCCACACCTTCCCCCAACATTTTTTTAACGGCTTCTTTCAAACTAGCATGGCTAGGGATAGACACAAAATCACTATTCATAATATCCCCCACCTTAACTTTAGTTTTCATTTTTTATGCCTCTTTTTATAACTGTGCTACTAAATAGATTATAATTTTCTTCGGCAATTCTATTTTTTGTTATCAATCCTACAAAAGGGTTACTTTTTACAATAAAATACTCTATCCCTTCTTTCATCATATAAATTATTTCCGCAATATCTGTCTCAGGTTTAATTATGGCAAATCTTCCGTTACAGTCCAGTTTTTTTAATGGAACTTCTTTACTGCCTTTCTTTATATATTCTCTAATCAGATCATCACTGTCAAGTATGGAATAGATAATACCTTTGTTTAAAACTATACATACATCCCATTCGCTCTTGTTTAAGGTGTCCATGCATTCACCTAAAGATTCTGTAGAGTCAAGTATGGGAAAACCTTCCTCCATAATTTCATTTTTAAATAAATCTATTTAATTAACCTTCAGTAAACTTTTATCCCTTAATATATTTACTAGGCAATAAACCAAAAATAAAAAACAGCGAGGGATCCAGCCAAGCCTCGCTGTAAATTATAAATAGATAAAAATATTTTTAATAATAATGGATATACAGTATATATCTTATATACCTTATTTAAAACAGTTAACAGAGTTAATATATACAGATATATATAGTTTAATATATGCTTTATAAAACAATATAGTTTTTAAATACTTTTACCTTTATTTCGCATGGAGAATTGTTAATCAATAAGCTTATAAACTCATACAAAATATAAAATTTAACCAGCCAAAAATGAACGAAAGAAATCTTATAAGACTTGGGAAATCTAGTTATGCTATATCTCTACCTATCGACTGGATAAAGAAAGCAGGCCTAGATAAAGGAGACAAAGTTTCACTTATAGAAAATTCTAACGGGGAGATGATAATAAGCACTGAGTTTGTGAATCCCGGAAAATCTAAGAAAAAGACAGAGATTAATGTAAAAGAGAAATATGGAGAGGAGATAGCAAGGGATATAATTTCTGCATATATAAATGGCAATAAAATAATTAAAGTCCAGGGAGGAAAAAAAGGGCTACGTATGGCTCAGTCTATAGCAAAAAAATTCCTTAATTTGGAAATAGTTAAAAAAGAAAACGGAGAAGCAATATTTGAAGATTTGATAGATGTTAATAACATAGATATTAAAAAATTTTTAAAGAGGATGGATAACAATATAAAAGAAATCTTGTTTATTTTAAAAGAAGTTACAGAAGGCCGAGAAGATATTAGGTATGGGTTATCTGAGTTTGAAGAGATAGATAAAGACATAAATAAATGTTATTTTTTGATTTGGAGATTGATGAATCAGGGAATAAATAATCCTGCAATGCAGACAAGTATGGAAATAACCCCTAAGGACTTTGTAAACACATTTTGGATAGCGTATAATATAGAACATATAGGTGATGAAGTTAAAAACCTACCTAAAAAACCAAGGCTTTATAAAAATGAAATATTAAAAGAGATTTTAGATCTTATAATCTCAAATCATGAGGAATCTATAAAGGCATTCCTAAAAAAGGAAAAGAGTTTAGCTAAAAATGTTATTATGAAGAAGAAAAAAGTAATGTCTTTATGCAATAAGCTTTCAGATAAAGAAGGTTTTGGGGCAATTGCTGAGATGTTAAGAAGGATAGCGCTAAATATACATAATAATTCTAAATTAATATTTTATGAGTTCTAAAATGGAACCTGGAATTTCTTGTAGAAATAATGAGTTAGGAGAAAGTGATAATGAAGAAAATGAAAGATTGGTGTCAAGAGTGTTTTCTAATGTATTTCAAAGCAAGATAGAGGCAAGATTAGAGAGATTTTACCTTCCGGGAGATGATATTTCAAAAAATAAAGTTTTACTATATAGGGTTACAGATGATGGATCTAATGAAGGGACATCAAACTCAATACCTAGAAATGTAGTTATAAAAGAATACCCTTTTAAATCTGATGGAGTGTCAGAAAAAAATATTTCTGGGCAAGAATTTTGGAGAGAACATACTGTTACAAAACTTGAAACGCATTTTGACGAGAGAAAAAAGATTAGGACCTATCCCAGATTGTATAACTTAGACTTTCCCGAAAATAAAAGAATTTTAATAAAAGAATTTATTCCCGGAAGTGATTTAGAAAAGATAGCTCAAGAGCAAAGTGGACAAGGAGGAATTAGATGGAAATCTACTAGAGGGGAGCCATCAATTAGCGATATTTTATATCCTATAGCCCTCCTACATCTGAGAGAGTCAGAAGTTTCCAAAGCATTAAAAAGAGAAGAAAGGTCTAAAAAGAATTTGAAATTATTAAAACATGGAACTCCTAAAGAGGCAACAGGTAAGGATGTTGCAAAAGAAAGAGCCGATAGATTTTCTACATATGTACAAAAAGTTTTGAACGAAAGAGGGGAAAATCTTAGCAAAAAACAGATTAAAGAGTTAAGGGGTTATTTTGAAGAATTAGATAATAGGTATGTTTCAAAGAAGGAATTATTAAGTATTGTTGACGGGGAACTGGATGTATTCCCTCATCATGGTGTAGTTTTTTCAGAAGGTTTAGAAAATGATGCTAGACTAATAGATGGTGGTGGTGTTGAAGTAGGAGGCTGGGTAAGGGACCTTGCGGTTTTTGGAGACCCAATTTTTAGAAGTAGATGGGAACCTAATGAGATGGTAGAAGAAGTTTTAGAAAGTTATTTAATGGTAAGGGAAAAATTAAGGGGCCAGCTTAGATATGATGAAGTAAGTATGCCCTGTGAGGACGATTTAAAACAAGGGATTTTATTTTCAGCATTTTCGGGATGTATAAGAAACGCAGCAGCAGTATTACACTATTGTGGGGACGATGAGAATTATCCTGTAGATGAAAAAACCTCTAGATATATAGGAAATGCGATGGATTATTTCGAGTCTTTTAGAGAAGGATTAAACGGGAAGTATAGAGGCTCTGCAGACAACCTAATTGAAGTGATGAAAAAGAAAGAGATATATGATAAGGGTGCATCACTAGAATTAACACCCGGGAAATCTTCTTCAGAACAAAGGAGAAAATTAGCCTTCGGATAATTCATAGCAATACAGAACAATAAAATTTAAAAATGTTTCAAATAATATAAATATACTTAATCTAAATATAATAGAAAATAAAATGAATAATAGACAAGGACAACCGATTTTTATAATGCCCGAGGATACAGAAAGACAGTCAGGTAAAGACGCTCAAAGAAATAATATAATGGCAGCTAAAGTTGTAGCCGATACTGTCAAGACTACATTGGGGCCTAAAGGTATGGATAAGATGCTAGTTGATTCTGCAGACGAAATTACAGTAACTAATGACGGAGTAACAATTTTAGAAGAGATGGATGTTAATCATCCGGCCGCAAAAATGATGGTAGAAATAGCAAATACTCAGGAAGATGAGGTGGGAGACGGAACAACTACCGCAGTTATGTTGGGAGGAAGACTTTTATAAAATGCAGAAGAATTGCTAGATAGGAAAATTCATCCAACAGTCATAACTAAAGGATATAGGCTAGCCAGTAAAAAGGCTCAAGAAATTCTCAATAATCTTACCAGAGAAGTTAAAATTGAGGATGAAGAATTGCTAGGACAAATTGCTAAAACTGCTATGACAGGTAAAGGGGCAGAATCTGTAAGAGAAAAATTTGCAGGACTGATAGTAGAGGCTGTAAAGCAGATAGCTAATGACGGGAAGGTAAATTTGAACAACATAAAAATAGAAAAAGCAAAAGGAAATGGCATTGAGGATACGGATTTAGTTAAAGGGATTGTTTTAGATAAGGAGAAAGTTTCGGTAGATATGCCTTCAAGTGTAGAGGATGCAAAGATAGGTTTAATCAATACCCCTTTAGAAATTAAATCTCCTGAAAGCGACACTAATATTTCAGTTAGTAGTCCTCAGCAACTACAGTCTTTTGTTAAGGAAGAAGAAGAGGCCTTAAAGGAAATGGTTAGCCAAATTAAAAATAGCGGAGCCAACGTAATATTTTGTCAAAAAGGAATAGACGATCTAGCCCAATATTATCTAGCCAAAGAAGGAATTTATGCCTGTAGAAGAGTGGCCAAATCTGATATGGAAAAGTTAGCAAGGGCAACTGACGGGAAGGTTGTTAGCAATTTAGGAGAGATTGAAGAAAGTCAATTAGGAGAAGCTAGTGTGGTAGAAATAGTAGAGAAAGGCGACGAATCTTTTACTTATGTTAGAGGATGTAATAACCCTAAGGCTTTAACTTTATTATTGCATGGTGGAACAGATCATGTCATAGATGAGATGGAAAGAGCAATTAAAGATGGGTTGGGAGATGTGGCTTCCGTGATTAAAGACGGAAGAGTGGTTGCTGGTGGAGGAGCAGTAGAGGTTGAATTGGCAAAAGAGCTAAGAAAGTTTAGCCATGGTCTTGAAGGAAGGGAACAGTTAGCTGCAGAAAAATTTGCAGATGCCTTAGAAACAGTTCCGACAACTTTAGCTGAAAATGCAGGAATGGACCCTATAGATACCTTAACCGAGTTAAAGTCAAGGCATGATGACGGGGAAGATAAAGCAGGACTAAACTTATTTGAAGATAAGATTGAGGACGTCACTAATGCAGGAATAGTAGAACCTTTATCTATAAAAAGACAGGCAATAAACTCTGCTTCAGAAGTTGCTATGATGATATTGAGAATAGATGATGTTATTAAAGGTAAGGGTAAAGGTGGAGGACAAGGCGGAGCTGCCGGAGGTGCTGGTGCAGGAGGAATGGGAGGAGGATTACCACCTGGATTAGCAGGAATGGGTGGTTAATATTACTTATGCTCTTTTAACGCTCTACGATATCCTTCATACCAACTAGAATAAAGTTTTCTTTTTTCTTCATCTTCGAATATATTATCTAATACTCTTTGAGAATTTTTACATCCCACACCACAAAAATTTCCAAGATGACTCAATATTATATTCTCTTCATATCCAAAAAGTTCATTAAATATGGCTTTATGCCTTTCCCTATTTTTTTCTTCTAAAAAATATTTTTTCAATTCGTTTTTAGATTTTGAACATCCATAATTATCCCATCTGTCAAATGCTTCAAATGCTTTATTTTCAAGAACTTTATTTAGAGCACTTGAAATATCTTTATACGCATCAGTTTTATTATCGTGTCTTCTTTTCATCGCTATCTCTCAGAATTAGGCACTGAGGCGGCCGTCACCTCTTGACATTGCCACCACTATTTAGTTTAAATACCTTTTGGTCACTATTATTATTTATTTTTTTAATCACTATTTATCTAGTTTATGTTCTTGTTTTAAATCAGAATAAATCTTTTTCAAATCTTCATCCGAAGTACATGCCGATGATCTTAAGAGATCTCCAATGTCGTAAATTATTGTGCCTGGCATAACGGTATCTAAATCAATAACTGCCTTAGCTTTTTCCCTATCTACACCTTTTTCCTTTTTTTTTTGACGGAACAGAAAAAATAACATTATTTATTTTTGTGTCATTATGAGTTACTCTTAATGGCAAATCGTCTATTATTTCTCTAGATTTATCTTTTATATATTCTCTTGATAAGAAGAAATTTATTTCTTTCTTACAGTATTTTGCCCTGCCCTTTCTATCTTCTTCTAATGCTTTTAAAAAATCATTAAACCTAACTGGTGTATATTGAAAATTAGGGATTATAACATGCAAATCTTTCGGAGAAATATCCCCCATCATTTTTTGGAATTTACCAAAAATTCTTCCTCCTTCATAACCTAATTTTCCCCCTTTTTTATCTTCATTTATATGGTCATATACTTGGCCATCTATAAAATGCATACATCTCCAATATTCACCTTCCGAATTTTTCTTTTATATTTCTGATCAATTTTTCCGGTTTTTTGAAAACGTAATTATTAATTTTTTGAAGGATGTATTTCTTACTATTTTTTGAGATAGCACAATCTGTTTTATTTATATTTCCTCTCTTAAGCAAATAAAATTCATAATCTTCCTCGACAACATCAAAATTTGAAATAACCTTTCTTAATTTGTCAACTTCTTTTTCAGTTAACATAAAACCACCTCAAACCTAACATATATAAAATTATTGCTTTATCTTATTTAGTGATTATTTCAATGTGGTAACAAAATAGAAAATTTTATAAACTAAACAATTTTACAATTTAAACATTTAAAATGAAAAATATAGAAATACAGGGATACAAAAATATTGTTCCAAACAGAGTTTTTAGCAAAGAAAATTCCTCAATGATCCAGGTTCCAATTATAGGGAATGTTGAAGCAAGTGAACTAATGAAAATTTCTAGTTTTTACGTTCCATCTATAGAAGAGACCATAAATTTCATTAGGAAAAATGCAGAGTCTCTTTATGGGTCTTCTTTTATAAGGAGCGAGCCTTCAGAGGACGACTCTACAATGGGTTACGCTCTCAAAGGAATTTTAGCTTCTGGAGATGAAAAATTAGTTTCGGAAATTGAAAGAATAGCTAAAGGGGACAAAAGTAGCATAGATCATTTGAAAAGTCATTATCCTGGGGGCGGATTTAAAGAAAATGAAACTTATTTAGAAACATTTAATGGGTCTGTTCCAAACATTCTTTTAGGTGTAGATCCAGATTTAGATGTCGAACAGAGGGTTAGAGGATATGGAAATTTAATAACAATTATGGGGAATGAAAAATGGGGATTAAGGATTAAATTAGAAAATGGAGAACTCCCAGATAAGGGAAAGTTAGAGGTGTTATTAGACAATGAGGTTAGAGATTCAGGTGTTTTTAGTGTGGGAGGAAGCCCAGAAGATTATAATAATGTAATTAGCCAAATAAGAGGACTTTACGATAATCTAGATTCTCCAGAGGCTATGTCTAAGGTTGGAGATTCCTCCTATGAATTTTTAGAGAGACAAGCTATTTCAACTCTTTCTAGTGCTACAAAATGTATCTTAGAAGGTAATCCGAGCGAAGACATTTCATATTTGAAAGATGCAATTAATGATATAATGGGGAATCAAGGAGAAGAAGAGCAAAGACCTCCTGAAGATCTTTTTGGGCCTTTTGGAACATCATTCAATTAAAAGAAATTTTAAGATTTATTTCTAAATAAAAATTAGTAAGTGCGCCGGCCGAGGATTGAACTCGGGTCACCACGTTTTTGCACGACAAATTTTTTACTTGAGTTTAAAAATTTAATCGATAAAACTTTAAAGTTTTATATGGCAACGTGGTATCTTAGCCACTGGACCACCGGCGCTCATTTAAACCCTCTCAGGAATAATAAGTGAGAAATAACAGTATTTATAAAATTATTCTTTGACAATTTCTTCCTTAATAACTTTAAGCTCTTCACCTTCAGGAGTCAAACTTTTATCTTCACTTTTACATTCTTCTAATTCAGGCATTTCAACTTTTTTTACAACCATTTCTGCAATTTTCATACCTTTTTTAATTTCTACCTCCTCACTACTTAAATTAATTATTTTAATTTCTACCTCTCTCCTGTCTAAAAATTCCTCAAGAACAACGAGACCTTTTTCCAATGCCACTCCACCATCATTTTTTATAACTCCTATAAATCCTTGTGGCAATACTATATCTAATCCTGTCTTAACACATTTCCTATGTTTTGGACTAATTGCGGAGTTTTCATTGGCAAAGATTATTATTTTATTGCCTTCAATTTCTGGAGCTTTAGCATTCCCTACTCTTCTAAACTTTACTTCGATTTTTCTTTCTTCAACAATTTCCATCTTAAAATCCATACTTATTATTTAGTACATATAATATTTCCAATTTTCAACTAAAAAATAATTAGTTAATGGGCCCAGGAGGACTTGAACCTCCGATCCTCTCGGTGTAAACGAGATGTCATAACCACTAGACCATAGGCCCAATAAATCTTTTAATTATAATCGTCTTAAAAATGTTTCTATAGTTGTTTTTCTCGATTTTTATATTAAAAACAAAAACAAAAGATTATTAAGTAAAGAATTTTAATCATTTTTTAGAATGGAATTTAAAGAAATACAGAAAAAAGTTGTAGAAAATGCAATTAACTACGGAAAAAAATACAATGTTAAAATTGATGAAGATTTTGCATTATTGAAATTGTATGAAGAAGTGGGAGAATTTGCACAAGCTGCACTAATTCATCGTAAAAAATGCCGTCCTGAAAAATACGTTTCAGAAGAAACTTCAAAAAAAGAAATGGCAAAAGAGTTGGCTGATGTTGTGGGTGTTGCAATAGTCAACGCGCACTTGCTTGGAATTGATTTATTGGAAGCTATTGATAAAAAGTGGATTAATAATGAGGGATAGTCTTCCAAATATTAAATAGACTTTGATTCTTACTCCTGTATCTGCTTAACTATCCTTTTTCCCTTTAACTTCTTTTCATAAAGTAAAATTCCTAGCCAGGCTCCAATAAAACCTTGAATTAAAATCAATGGAATAAAATACCAGATAGCAGATCTTAACTCTTCAGCACCAGGCAATCCTAATAATGTGAGTGCAAGAAGCATAAGAGGGATAACAAGAACATTTGCAATAGGTAATGAGAGATAGTATCCTTTTTTCTTCTCTCTAAATTCTACCAAATCCAACCAAGTAATTTAATCTTTACAAACAAACCAAAAGATTTAAATATCATAATGTTATACTTTTTATAACATTAATATAATGAGTAAAAATGACATTAAAAATGCTTTCCGATAAACTAGCAAGAAGTTCCGAGAAGTTTGTCCTAGCAACAGAAATAAAAAAAGATTGTAAAAAAGCCTCACTTGACTACTACACTGCAATAAGATATCTAACCAGCAACAATTACCTTGAAAGAATTTTCAAAGGCATATTCTACATATACTCTTTAGAAGAAAGAAAACTTGGAAAATTAGAAATGAACTTCCACAAAATTTTAAATGAAGCAATGAAACTAAAGAAAGTTAAAAACTGGTATTTAGGACTTGAAACTGCATTAAAATTAAACAACATGACTCACGAATATTTTTCAATAGATTTTATAATAAATGACAAGATATTTAGAGCAAAACCTATTATAATAATGGGCCGAAAAGTTAAATTTTACAAAACAACTAAAAAATTATTTGAAAAAGGAGTAATAAAAAAAGAATATCCTTATTCTGATCCAGAAAAAACATGCATAGATCTTTTTTATTTCAAACATGATGACTTAAATAATTTTAAAGAAAAAATAAAAAACCTTGACAAAAGAAAATTAATAGAATATTCAAAAAAATACGACAAAAGAACTATTGAAATTTTAAAAAAATTAAAATGATTGACAAAAGAAAAATTGATTTTATATCCAAAAAATTGAAAATCCCTCAAAGAGATTTAATAGAAAAAGACCTTATTTTAACTGAAATTCTATCTATGCTAGTTGAAGAAAAAGATTTTTTTGAAAATTATGCTTTCAAGGGAGGAACATGTCTAACAAAAATTCATTTTGGTTATTTTAGATTTTCAGAAGATTTGGATTTTACTTACCTAAATCAAAATATTTTTAAAAATAAAACAAAAAAAGAAATGCGAAAAATGATCTCAAAAGAGGTAAATAAAGTGGCTACCTTATTAGAAAAAATATCAAAAGAAATGAATCTGGATTTCAAAGCAAATAAAAACAATAATAAATATTTCGAATTTGGAGGAGGAAACAGATATACTACTTTTAAAATATGGTCTAAATCAGTTGAATCAAATCAAAAATATTTTATAAAAATCCAAATCAATTATAAAGAAAATATTATTTTCAAAATCCATGAACCTACTTGTTATGGGATTTTTTCAGAAAAAATAAAAAAAGAATTTCTTTTCAATTTTCCAGAAACAGTTCCATCATTTAAGATAAAATCTTATGACTTAAAAGAAATATTATGTGAAAAAGTTAGAGCAATCTTGACTAGAAGAGGTGTAAAAGCAAGAGACTTCATAGACATTTTTATAATTGAAAATGAAAAAAATTTGAAAGTTGAAAATTTGAAAGAAGAGATAATCAAGAAAGTCCGAGATGCTTTAGAAAGTAAAAAATACATAAAGAATCTTGAAGACAAAAATAAGAGCTTTCCAAAATATTCATTAGGAGAAGAAGAAAGGTTGCTCTTAACTGAAATTGATAAAGATAAATATATTATATTTCTAAAAAGATTTTACAAATTTTTAGATGAATTGATACAGATAATTATACAAAAAGAATAGTTATTTAATTCGATTTCTTAAAACATTATACTCCCAAGCATATACTAAAAAACCATTAGATGTCATAGATAGGTCATTATATAATGTTAAATCCAGCAAAATTTTTCACTTAATTATCTTAAATTTTTTGTTTAAATACTTTTTAAATACACTAAATTATTGTTGACATAACATTTATAAAAGTATAAACATGGCTAAATATATGGCTAAGGACAAAGAAGATAAGAGTTTGGCTGAAGATGTGAAAGATGTAAATATGAACTATAAATCTGGTCAGGAAGGCGTACAAGGGATGCCGCAGGTTGACGAGAACAAGAAAAAAGAGATGGAGGAAATTAAAGAAAAATTACAAACACTGAAAGATAAAATTCTTGAAAAATATAAATTTGTTTTTGCTATGGGGATATTACCTCCAAAAGCATCTAAAAAAATTGTAGAAGAGGAAAGAGTTCCAAAAGAAGAGGCTGAAAAGAAGCCAATACATTTAGCAATAGTAATTCCTGAAGAAAAATTTAAGAAAATAAAAGAAATTAAGGCAGGAATGGTTGAATTGGCCAAAGATATGGGGCCAAAAGTCTGGTTACACATTAAAACTCCTGTCGATATGTGGAATTTTTGTTTAGACAGTAAGTTTGAAATGGTTTCTGCATACTCTATGGCTTACCCCTTATATGATAAAAAGAAATTTTTAGAAACTCTAAGATTGGCAGAAATTCATAAATCTCTAGTTTTAAACAAATTTGAAAAGTATGTAACATCTTATGTTTTAGGAGGAAGCTTTATTACAGGGAAAGCGAAAAAAACTAGCGATATAGATATTTACATAATTATTGATGATACAGATGTAAAGAGAATGCCGAGACTTCACTTGAAGGAAAAATTAAGAGGAATAATTTATCAGTATGAGGCAGAGGCAAGAGAGTTGGCCGGCACCGATGTCCATTTACATATTCAGACATATATACTAACTGATTTTTGGGAAAATGTTAAAGATGCAAATCCTGTAATTTTCACATTTATAAGAGATGGTATCCCGTTATATGATAGCGGAACTTTTATGCCTTGGAAATTGCTTTTAGGAATGGGGAAGTTAAAGCCGAGTCCCGAAGCAATAGACAAATTTATGTCTATGGGAGACCAAGTAAGTGATATGGTTAAGAAGAATCTAAGGGATGTAGTTATTAAAGATATATACTGGGGAATTTTAACACCTGCTCAAGCGTTACTTATGCTTTATGGGTTACCACCTCCAAAAACATCAAATGCCCCAAAAATATTTTTAGACACTTTCGTGAAGAAAGAAGGTATTTTAGAAAAAAAATATTCTGACATATTAAAGAGAATTGTTAAGGCTTATAAAGATTTTGAGCATGGAAAAGTCAAAGAGTTTACTGGAAAACAGGTAGATGGATTTTTGCAAGATGCAGAAGATTTTTTAAGTAGGATGAAAGACTTGAGAAAACAAATTGAGGAAAGGAGTCAGAAAAAAACTCTTGAGGATGTACATAATGGGATTTTTGAAATATTAAAAAATATATTTAATAAGAAGCAAGACAAGGCTTTAATTAAGAAATTTAAGGAAGAATTAGTGGACAAGGGGCAAATGTCTAAACAAGACCTAAAAACATTGAAGAAAGTTTCTGAATCTAAAAATAAAGATATAGAGGTCAATTTTGACAAAAATAAAAAGAAAAATAAGGAAAAAAATAAGAATAAAATAAAGAGACATGAGGTAGAAAAATTAAGGAAAGATGCAAATGTCTTACTAAATAGATTGATAGAGTATAATCAAAGAAAAGAACTAATAGGTCTTCAAAAGAGTGGCATGAGACTAAAAACTGAAGATAAGGAGTATGAATTGGTAGTGGGGGAAGACACATTTTTAATTGATGAAGGGCAAGTAAAGAAAATTGATCCAGGAAAAGGATTAGTAAATAGTGACAATGAGGAGTTTAATAAAGCCTTAGATAAGCAGAAAGGTAAAAAGGAAGTTAAAATAAATCCTGAGATATTCTCAATATTAAAAAAAGAGATAGGGTCTTTTGAAGTGGTATTATAAACTATCTAAACATTTTTAAACCCTTTATTCTCAGTTTTAATTAAGAAAATGGAAAAAGCTAAAATTATTCAGTTTAGGAGAGGAAGGCATAATTTCAAGCCTAGGCACTTTTTACTAGATGTGGGTACAAAAAATAAAGAAGATGCAGAAAAATTTGTGGGTGTGGAAGCAGAATGGGTTTCAGAATCTGGAAAGAAAATTAAGGGAAATATAACTAGTACACACGGAAATAAAGGTCTAGTAAGGGCCATTTTTGAGAGAGGACTACCTGGCCAGGCTATAAATAAAGAATGTGATATTAAAAACCAAAAAAATAAGAAAACTGATAAAAAATAAAATAAAATGGCATTAAGAAAAGCTTCATCGTATAGTAAGAGGAATATAACTCCTTATACTAGGAAGAGCAGTAAAAGCAAGAAGAATTACATAAAGACAGTCCCTTTAAATAAGGTTACGAGATTCAAAATGGGGCAAAAAAGTGACTGGGAGGCAGGTAAAATGAATCATATAATTAAACTTGTTTCAGGAGAAAAAGTTCAGATTAGGGATAATGCACTAGAGTCAGCAAGAAAATATGTTTTAAGGCTGCTTCACAAACAAATTCCAGAAGAATTTTATTTTGAGGTTAAGACATACCCTCACCAAATTATAAGGGAAAATAAAGTTTATTCTGGGGCTTCAAAAGGTGAAAGAATTAATACTGGAATGGCTCAATCTTTCGGAAGTGTGATGGGGAGATCAGCAGTGGTTAATAAAAATAAAACTATATTTTTACTGGCATTATATAATGAAAAAAATAGAAAATTAGTATATGGTGCGTTAAAAAGAGTAAAACCAAAATTGCCGTGCCACGTTAGAATTCTTTATCAAAACAAGGAAAAATAATTATCAAATATAAATAAAGAAAATTTTATTTTTTTCTTCCCTCTTTTTGCCTACATATTAAGCAAAAACTTTATTAACTCCTAATATTTAGAGTTATTAAACAAAAATGGATTTACAAAAAGAGGTAGATAACTATAAGAAGAAAGAGAAGAAGAGCCAAGAGTTAAGAGAGAAATATATTAGGTGGTTCTCTGACTTAGGGAAAGATAATGTTTCAGAAGTAGGGGGAAAGTCTGCCAACCTAGGAGAGATGCAAAATAATGACTTTCCAATACCTCCAGGATTTACAACAACTGCAAAAGCATACTCATATTTTCTTGAAGAGACAGGACTCATAAATGAAATTTATAAAAATCTTAAAGATATTGATGCTGAAGATACCGAAAAGTTAAGCCAAATTGTTAAAGAGATAAGGGAAAAAATAGTGAAGGCAGAAATGCCAAAAGACCTAAAAGAAGAGATTTTAGAAGCATATGAAATTTTATCTAGTGAGGGATCTGTCGGAGCAGAAGGCCCTGCCCTAAGTATTTTGAAGAATGGTCATGAACCAACATTTGTGGCAGTTAGAAGTAGTGCTACTGCAGAAGACTCTGCCGAGGCATCTTTTGCAGGACAACAAGAAACTTTCCTAAATGTCAAAGGAAAAGAGAAATTAATAATGTCTGTCAAGAAGTGCTTTGCCTCTTTATTTACATCTAGGTCGGTATATTATAGGATAAAAAAAGGATTTGAGCATGAAAAAGTCTATATAGCAGTAGTTATCCAAAAGATGGTCGATTCAGATAAGTCGGGAGTAATTTTTAGCAGAAATCCTGTAACTCAGGACGAAAGTATAATTGTAGAATCAGTTTTTGGACTTGGAGAAGGGATTGTTTCTGGGAAAATTAAACCCGATAGATATATTGTAAATAGGGAATTAGAATTAAAAGAGAAAGAGGTTGCAAATAAAAAAATAGCTATGACTAGGGATTCTGCAGGAGAAAATAAATTTGTAGAGCTAACTCCTGAAAGAAGTAGCCAACAAGTACTAAGTGATTATGAAGCTAAAAGGCTAGCCAATTTTGCTATCAAATTAGAAGATCATTATGGGGAACCTCAAGATATAGAGTTTGCAATAGAAAATAGCGAAATTTATATTGTTCAAACTAGGCCGATAACGACGCTTGAAAAGAAAGAAAGAGGAGACGAGCAAGAAATAGAGGGAAAAGAAATTTTGAGTGGACAGGCTGCCTCTCCCGGAATAGGTACAGGAAAGGTTAAAATTGTGCATGAAATTTCAGACTTGAATAAGGTAAAAAAAGGAGATGTCTTAGTTACTAAGATGACTAATCCGGATATGGTTGTTTCTATGCAAAAATCTTCAGCAATAGTTACAGATGAGGGAGGGATGACTGCTCATGCTTCAATAGTTTCTAGAGAAATGGGGATCCCATGTGTGGTTGGGACAGACACAGCAACCCAGGATTTAGAAGATGGCCAGTTAATTACTATAGATGGTTATGACGGGAAAGTTTACGAGGGAGAAACTACAAGTGAGGGAAAAAAGGAAGAGAAAGTAGAGATAAATCCAGTAGTAGAAACTAAAACAGATATAAAGGTAATTGTGGATTTACCTTCTGCAGCAGGAAGAGCTGCTAAAACAGGATGTAAAAAAGTAGGGCTATTGAGATTAGAAGGAATAATAGCAGAATCTGGAAAACACCCAGAAGGGTTTTTAGCTAATGATGAGCTTGATAAATATGAAGATATAATCTATAATGGTGTCAGCAAAATTGCAGAACATTTTGAAGAATTATGGGTCAGAACTAGTGACATGAGGAGTGATGAGTATGAAAACCTAGAAGGATCCCCCGACAGAAAAGAATCTAACCCAATGCTTGGAATGCATGGTGTTAGATTAGGATTAAAGAATAAAGAATTGTTAAAAGCAGAAATTAAGGCCTTGGTAAGGTCTGATGATGACAATACTAAAAAAGTAGGGCTGTTTTTGCCACAAGTTATAACTGTTGAAGAGGTTAAAGAGGTAAAGAAAATAATGAGTGAGTTAGGAGCAGACCTAAAATTAGGTGTAATGATAGAAACACCTGCATCATCTCAAATAATAGATGGAATTTGCAAAGAAGGTGTAGATTTCGTAAGTTTTGGAACTAATGATTTAACCCAATATACATTAGCTATAGACAGAAATAATGAACATGTCCAGTATTTATATGATGAAATGCACCCCGCAGTTTTAAAACAGATAGAAGAAGTAATAGATGAATGTAAAAAATACGGTGTGGAAACAAGTATTTGCGGACAGGCTGGCAGCAAGGAAAAGATGGCAGAATTCTTAGTTAGAAAAGGTATAGATTCAATAAGTGTTAATGCAGACAAGGCAGAATCAGTTTCAAAACTAGTTAAGTCTATGGAAGAGAAAGAAACTCAGGAAGAAGATAATTCCCGAGAATCATTAGATAATTCAGGAGAAACAAATATACAGAATCAAAAAGAAGCAAATGTAGAAAAAGAAGAAGAGAGAAGTATGAGCGAGGAATCAGATTTTGAAAAGAAAACTGATGAATTAGGTCAGGAGAAAAATGAAAGGGATAGTTATGAAGAGACAAATAGTGAGCAAAATAAAGAGCCAGAAAAAACTCCTGAAGAATATGATAAAGAAAAAGGAAAAGAAAAAGGAAAAGAAAAAGGAAAAGAAAAAAACTTCGAAAAAGATAATTCAGGAGAAGAGATTCCTGATACAAATGTGGCAGGACAGTATGTAGATAGTGAATTTGGAGAAAAAAACCAAGAGCAAAGCAAGGAAGAAAATCAAGAAAAAAAGTCCAATGAAGAAATATCAGATAGTATAGATGATGGTGAAACTGCAAAGAAAATAGGAGAAGAGATAGAGGGAGGAAAAAGGGAAGAAAAGTTAAAGGAAGACCCTCCTGAAAAGAAAGAAAAGGCTATAGAAGAAATAAGAAAAGAAAAAGAAGAAGTATCAAAAGAAGAAAAGCTAAAAGAAGAAAAACCAAAAAAAGAAAAACCAGATGAAAGTTATGAAGAGACAAATAGTGAGCAAAATAAAGAGCCAGAAAAAACTCCCGAGGAAGAAGATATGAGTTGGAAAGATACTGGCAAGGAAGATGATTTTGGAAGGAAACTTTACAAGATTAATTGTGACAATTGTAATGGGGAGTCAGAAGTTCCATTTAAGCCTAAGCCAGGAAAAGAAGTTTATTGCAAGGATTGTTATAAAAAAATTCAAAAAGGGGAAATAAAACCAAAGAAAGAAGAAAATCATGAAGAAACAAACCAGGAAAAAGCAAGTGGGGAAGAAAAAGGAGAGAATGATAATGAAGATGGACAATCAGAAAAACCAGAAGAAAGCGAGAGAAATATAGGGGATAACAACAACAATAATGATAACAAAGAAAATAATTCAAAACAGCAAGATTTTGAAAGAGTATTCAAAGGAAACAAAATTTTGTATAAGATAAATTGCCCCGAATGTGGAAAAACAGCAGAAGTCCCTGTTATGCCTGAACCGGATAAGAAAGTAGTTTGTAAAGATTGTTATAATTCTCAACAATCAGGTGATGATAGCAATAGTGATGATAGCAATAAAGTTGATTATAATGAGGACAATACTAAAGATTCATTTGAAAAAGAAGAAAACCATGAAGAAAACCAGAGGGGAGATTCCAAAAATCAAGAAGTTTCTGATTCAAATGATGAGTACGGCCAGGATGAAAAAGATTATAAAGACCATAATAATCAAGAGAATAAACAGGAAATAAATGAAGAAGATAGCAATTATAATAACAATGGAGAGGAAGAAGAGGAAAAAGATAATGGCGACGAAGGTGATGTTTTAGACATATTTTAACAATTAAAAATAATTAAATACAGAATAATGCAAAAACATTTAAAAAATTTGACATTTATAGCTTTTCTAAGCACTAATTTCACAAAACCGAAATATTTATATAGTAGTGTTACTATCGAGAAGTAACTAAAATAAAAATAATAAATATATAAAATGGCAAATCCGAAATTTACAGAATTTCAAAGAAAATTCAAAAAGGCTGAGAGAGCTGGCCCTATAGCAAAAGCTATACAAGATAATCAAGGTGACGAAAGAGAAGTAAGAACACAAGCCAGAAAATTAGAAAGAATAATTGGTTCTTCAGCTGTTAAAAATTTTACAGGTATTAATGACATAGCAAATGCAAGTCATCATAATTTAGCTATAAAATTGCCTAGTTTAGGAAAATCTTTCTTCAAAATGGCCGATAATTATGCAACAAGTAATGCCCAAGAGGTGTTCAAAGGTTATATTGACGATGAAGGGATGGATGATGCTGCAAATTTTCTTATAAGGTTAAATGGCCAGGTGGATAGTACTGTAGGGAATTTTGGAAAATACATAAATCTTTCACAAAAATTTGAGGAAGAAAATAAGCCTTTTGAAGATCCAAATAACCCTAATTTTAGAATGGCTAGAAAAAGATTGAAAAAAAACATTAAAAGAAATTTAATGAATGGAAATCATGGGGAAGAAGCAAGAACTTATGGAAAAGTTTTGCTAGACGAAATAGAAGATGATAATTTT
>PWGL01000064.1 GCA_003554465.1 Candidatus Pacearchaeota archaeon | reverse complement strand
ATTGCGTGAAAAGTTAGGTTTACTGATTGAGCAAGAAAACACTGCTGATGAAAATCAAAATGATGACGACAGTGCCGCCTGATCCAGGCCTTGCTTTTTACAGACAAAAATGGACTTGACCTTCATCTATATTAGTAATATACTCAGTCATATTGTTTTTATAGAAATCGTATTGTTTATAAAACTCTTTTTCAATTTTTTCTTCAGTTTCTTTTCTTCCGAATAAATAATACAAAATATCTACTTTAAATTTTCCACTGTCCTTCAAAGCATCACGATAAAACCATATTTTATTTTTATTTACATTTGTGAAAGGATAAAAATTGGTTTGTCTTGCATATAATGTACATATAACTATACTGAGTAAAATGAATATAGATGACATTAAACATAGCGAGTAATTAAAATAGGTAGATAAGTCAGCAAGTGCATAGTTTAAGAATGAAACACCTGTGGCAAAAAGTGCTGCTGCTATTATTAAGAAGCCATTTCTTCTACTCTCTGCATAATGTATCCTTTCAGTCATGATTTTAATTTGATTAAACAGGATTAACTTTCTTTGAAAGTAATCAGTATTTTCTTGCGTCATTGCAATCCTCCCATTCCAATCCTATAAGCGTTAACAACTCAAACCTTAAAAATGCTGCTATTGATCTCTATCATTCACAGTTGGTTTATCAATTGGCAAAAAATCATCTAAACATAGGCACTTCACTTTCGATATCCTCAACTAATTCTTCCTCTTCTTCAATAACATCTTCGCCTTCAACCAAGCCTGAGTCACGTGTTACAGACTTACCCATAGCTTTTTCTATTAATCTTAACATTTTTTCTGCCCGATCCTCGAAGAAGGTATAAAAATCATCTTTTCTTAAATACTCGGGGTCTATTAAGTGGCTCCTGAGCATTTCATCCATTCTTTCACTTGAAATATTGGCTTCTTCTTCAAGGATAGGCAGGTAGTGGGAAGGTGCTCGCCCACTAATTATTCGATTTGTCCTGGCTGATAGTGGAGTTTTATTGACTACACTATCATAATGTGTTTTGGGTATTCCTTGCTTGATGCACCAAGAACGCGGGAATATGTGATGGATATCAACATTTTCTTCCCAGAAGGTAGTGTATTCTATAGGCTGACCTGATCTTAAATCAAATGCACCTTCTCTTTTTAATAATGCATTAATCCCCTTGTAAGCAGCAGAAAGCCTTGATCTAAGTGACCTTAAACGTTCTGCTGACAATGAGGCATCAATTACTGTAGAAGGTTCAGAACCACCATCAATAAAAGCAGGCACTTCTATAAAATCTTTAGCAAACCGTGTTTCCACTGCAGAACCGTAAAGTTCACCAAACACGCCACACCAAAACCAATTAGCAAGCTGTCTTCTTACTCCTTCCTCTTCCCAGCGGTCACCTAACCGGGCCAATATAGCCGCAAGTGAAACTAACTGAGTCTGGTATGGCACGTCTTTAAACCAAAATATTTTTTGCAAGGTCAAAAACTTAGCGGCACGCAAGTAGCTTTCCTCAATCAAATCAGACCATTTTTGATAAGCTTCTAGGGGAAGATCTAATATAGATTTTCGAGTACAGCTAACTGGAGGCAACTCCTTGGGATTGGTAATTCCTTTCTGTTGCAAGTTATCCCGGCGCTCTTTTGTATGCAACAATGATACTGATTGTAAAAAATCAGTGCTAGCAATATTCTTTAAAACATTAAACCTGGCTAGCCTTTCTACTCTACCTTCAATACCTTTTTTAGCATCACCCAGCCAATCTTCCCTTAAATTGAAGTTATCTGCTGAATACATAGCAGTCAACAATTCGAAAGCGTCAAGCTTTTTGCCACCAGTATTTACCTTTTCGAAAACAAGGCATACTGATTCTTTGGTACTCTCTTTGCGCAAAACGATTACAGGCATTTGGTATTTACGGAAAGCCTCAATAAGCTGTTCTTGGAATTGCTGAAACATTTGTATTTTATCTCTATCGTAATCCCAAAACTGGAAAAAATTATTTTGCCAATCATAGAAATCAAAGATTTTATTAACGGGAAACATAAGGCTCTCATATTCCAGTTCTGGTGAAGATAAATCAAGAACAACCTCACGTCCAAAATCTCTAGTGTATTTTTTGTTATCCGGCAAACTAATTACGGCATCTTCCATGTCTACAGTTGGTTCAAGAGCTTTTTCAATATCGATATAATACCAACGCGCTACCTTTCGTCTCTGTTCATTAATTGTATCAACAGGTTGATCCATAAAGCATGCTTGGTACAAAGAAGTAATTCTTTGTTGCCCATCTAAAATAAGTCTTTCAAGGCTATTATTCAACCTTTCAGGTTTAACTCCCTCAACTGGTCTTGGCTGAAATCTGGCTTCACCGCCAGTTTGTAAAAGCATTAAAGCACCAATTGGAAAAAATTGAGACACACTGGCTAATAAACTTTTTATACCATAGTCATCCCAAACCCAACCGCGCTGAAAATCAGGCAGTTGAAGTTTTCCACAATCCGCATCCTTCAATAGATCTTCCAATGATTCTTTTGTGCTGTCAAAAGTAGTTTGAGCCATTTTAGATACCCCCTTCAGCTTTACCTTTAAAATTACCATAATCATAGACTATAACTATATGTCATTTAAATTATTCCTCTTCAAACCCATGATTAGTGAACCTAAGTGTTCTGCTATTTTCAGTCACAGCACGTACAACATGTTCCGGTGCGCCGTCGGGTATTTCAGCTTCAATTTCCAGGGTCACTTTTACTTTAGAATTAACCAGCCCGGTCAAATGGGTAATCACCTCTTCAGCAATTTTCCCGGCATCACGTCCTACTCTTTCTGCATCAATTTCTACGCTGCCATGGAATCTTTTCAACCTTGGTGCGCCAGGTTCTTCCTCCTGTCCTTCACCGGTTGCCACCGTGCCTCCACCACTTGCCCCTTCTTCACCTTCTCCCGGAGAAACTGTTCCCACACCTGTTTCAGCTCCTACACCACTTTCTTGAGCTTCAGCATCGATTTGCCCTCGTGCTATATCAGGTTTTACTAGCAGTCCTTGATTATAGCTATCATAAACTATGTTAACTTGCTTTCCATGTTTAAGGCCCAGGTAACGTCCAGCATCCTCGTCATAGCTTTCTGCATAAGCAAAAGTCTCTCGCACCCAGTTTTCAGAAGCCAAGCCGTCTCTTATAGCTTCAAGCAAAACCGAGCTATTCTTTAAACGGGGCAGGTACAGGTAGCGGGCAAAATCTTCAACAAGTTGCTTGATAGCCACATGGTCTCCCCGCCATAAAGGCACCCGATCAAGTTCCATGCGCAACCTTGTCGCGGCAAAGCCGGTTACCAGCAGTTCATCATTGCGCAGCTTCTTTGATACACGTTCAGCAAGCGCACCCTGCCCGCTTAACCGGTAAGCCTCCCATTCTACTCCTGCCTGTGGTGATTTTTGATCAGGCACAATTAACCACTGGTAAGTTTCCGGGATCCTTGCGTTAACGGTATTGTCAGCTGTGCTCATCTGGTTTTCTGCCTGCCTAACCTGGAAAGGCGAAAGATCGAGTTCCTCTTTTTCCTTTAGGATTGAATCCCAGGCCAGGTAATAACAAGCAGCATCATAAAGCTCAGAGAGCCTGGTCTTATCAGCCGCCATAAAAACTAAAGTGTTGCGGTAAATCCGCGGTGCATTACCCCTAGACTCCTGGATCCCTTTTGCTTCTACTTCAGCCGGGGAACCTGGTTCTCTTCCATAGGGATAATCAATCCTTAATACTACCAGGCGGGTCTCAAAATCATCAGGTACTTCCTGCCCCGAATCAGGCAACGGATGAATGCGGTCGAAATCACCACTATTTCTTAAGTCATGCCGTAACCGTTTGTTGATTTCTTCTTCAACCACATCAGGCTCTCTTCTAAAGTTTTCTTTACGGTCTTCGGCCAGTTTCGTCACTGTTGGTTGAGTTGAATACCAGTAACGGTTCCCGTCTTCATATAAGTAAGTTGCCTTGGAAGTTAGCCTTCTTAACGCGTCCCCAAATAATGCTGATGATTCACCCGGCATAACGCAACCCAGCTTGACCCTTCTGTCTTCAAGGCCAATATTTGCTGCTGCAGTTGTCGGCGCTGAGCCAAGATAAATTGTTCGGGCCACTCTACGGCAGGCAGCATACCTACCAAGGTTTGTCACCTGGGAATCAATCTGGATCGGAAGAGCATTCGGCCCGTCCACATCTCTTTCTATAATCGGCACCCAGTTATCAGACAGGTAGCGGGTTAACTCGAACTGCACCTGCGGATCATCAATCGGGATATTAGAAGGCATGATCAGCGGGTTGCGATCACCTTTTTCCCACAAGCTATGAAT
>PWGL01000120.1 GCA_003554465.1 Candidatus Pacearchaeota archaeon | reverse complement strand
GGGCACCTTTACTGCTCAAGCCTGGACAAAGCGAAATAACCGCAAATTAGAGCTACTGTTGAAAGATGCTGAATTTTTTGCAACTGTTGCCTATTTAAATACAGGTCAATATCCCGCTAAAAAATTGAAAGATTGTTGGCAGGAACTGCTAACAAACCAATTTCATGATATTCTGCCGGGAACTTCTATTGCTGAAGTTTACCACGATTGTGATCGAATTTATGGTAAAGTAGCTAAAGATTTACAATCAATAATTAATAGTTCACTGAAAGAAATAAACAAACAACAAAAAACTTTCAAAGATGAGAAAAGAAAAAAAGATTTTCAAAGTATAACTGTTTGGAATACTCTAGCCTTTAAACGTGATGAACTATTAGCTGTTCCAGTTGAAAATAACAAAAAGTCTAATAGGAAGGATGACATATTTAATAAAGACCTTTCCAAAAAGATTGGAAATTATCCGATTGACCAGTTAGAGCTAGATATAGATAGGAATTCAGAATTATTGGTATTGGACGAAGAAGGAAAAGAATATGTATCTCAGATAATTGAGGATAAATTGGTGATATCACCAGGTGTAATTCCTGCTCAAAACCTTAAAAAATTATATATTAGAAACGAGAGTTCAACAAAGAAATCATTTCATGCGCATAATAGCAATAATCATGCTTGTATGGCTGAGTTTGTTTCTCAAAAACCAAGTTCTATATACAAGTTAGAAAATAAATTTGTGAAAGTTGAACTTGATTCTCAGGGCAGAGTGACTTCTTTTTATGATAAAAAACAAAAAAGGGAATTAATTCCTACAACAGTGGGAGCAAATCAGTTTATTCTGGCTGAGGATTTACCTAGAAATTGGGATGCTTGGGATATCGAACGTTACTATCGTAAGGCTGAAAAAGAAGTACAATCAGAAACCAACTTGGAAATAATTAGTTCAGGACCATTGGAATCTAGAATACGTGTTTCTCGAAAAATAGGAGAAAGATCTCAATTGGAGCAAGATATTGTTTTGCAATATAATAGTTGCCGGCTTGATTTTGAAACCAGGATTAATTGGCTAGAAAAACATAGATTATTAAAAGTTGCATTCCCTTTTGATATTCATACAAACAAGGCTTTATATGAGATCCAGGGTGGTTATATAGAGAGACCTAATCATGATAATACATCATGGGATCAGGCTAAATTTGAAGTTTCAGCTAGACGATGGGCTGTTATGAGAGAACCAGATTTTGGCGCTGCCTTACTTAATGATTGTAAATACGGTTATGAAGCCTTAGAAAATGAATTAAGATTAACTTTGTTAACTTCATCTACAGGTCCAGATCCTGAGGCTGATCAAGGGCAACATATATTAACCTATTCTTTGCTTTCTTTTGGAGGTATTCTTAAAGATAGTGAAATATTATCTGAGGCCCAAAAATTAAATTCACCTTACTTTATAACAAAAGAGGATACTCAAAGCCTTCAATCTTTGTTGGAAGTTGAAAATGATGGTATTGAGTTACTAGCCTTCAAGAAAGCTGAATTTGGAGATGGTATTATAATTAGACTATGTGAAAAGTGGGGAAGAAAAACTAAAAGCATTATAACTTTGTCATTTACTCCTGTTAAAATTTATGAAGTTAACATGATTGAAAAAAAACAAGAGGTTTTAAATCAGCAAAAAAATGAATTAAACTTACAATTTTTTCCTTTTGAAATTAAAACTATTAAGATAGAAATTTAATTTTAAAGGGCCTATTAGACCAAAGTTTTACGTTATGACAATCCGACTTCCAAATAGGAACAACCTGTTTTATTAAGGTTTTTATTGTTCAGGTTCGAAAATTTGCTTAAACAATTTAGCTTGGGTAATATACTGCTTTTGAAAAACCAAACAGATAAAGACATTACTTTTATAGTTTCAGAATGCCTGGGCTTTGATTTTTTCTGCTTTATCGTTTTGTATTCTGGGGAACCATATAATTGTGCCCCGATGAAGTCTCTCATGCAAATACAATATTCTTTATATTTTGTCAACAGTCATTACTCGAGAAAGGGTACTGTGTATAGCTGATTTGGAACAGCCTAAAATATTGTTTATTTGCCAATGAAAATGCACTTGGTTTTTTGGAAAATAAGCAAGTATTATTGTTTTTAACTAGTGATAATTTTTAGGAATTACTAACCATATTATACAGGAGGTATTATTATGAACTCTAAAGAAATAGTTTTGAATACATTAAATTTTGAAAACCCAACTCGCATTCCAAGGGATTTATGGACTCTTCCATGGTCGGAAAATAAATATTCTTCTTATTTGGAAAAAATCAAAAAGAAATACCCTGGTGATATAGCTTATGTTAATCCTTATTATAAAAACCCACCGAAAATGGAAGGAGATAAGTATGAGAAAGGAAAATACATTGATGAATGGGGATGTATATTTACCAATATAAAGAAAGGTATCCATGGAGAGGTCAGAGAGCCTTTAATTGAAGATTGGAGTGAGGTTGATAAAGTTAATATACCTGAAGAGAGACTTTCAATTAATAAATCTAAAATTAATAAATTTTGTAAAAATACAGAGAAATTTGTTCTTCCGAATATAGTCCAGCGTCCCTTTGAAAGACTACAGTTTATCCGTGGAACAGAGAATTTATTTATGGATTTAATTGAAAATACTTCAGAAGTTAATAAATTGTTAGGAAGAATACATGAATTTTATGTTGAGGAGATTATTCAATGGTGCAAGACAGATATTGATGGGATATTTTTTATGGATGATTGGGGAGCTCAGAATAATTTATTGATTAGTCCACAAAAATGGAGAGAAACATTTAAACCTCTATATAAAGAATATGTAGAGATAGCACATAAATATGATAAATATGCTTTCATGCATTCCGATGGTCACATCATGGGCATCATACCTGATTTGATTGACATCAATTTAGATGCTTTAAACTCACAATTGTTTTGTATGGACATTGAAAAAATTGGCGAGAAATTTTCAGGTAAAATCACATTTTGGGGAGAAATTGATCGCCAACAAATTCTTTCTTTTGGTGAAAAAGACGATGTTAATAAAGCTGTTAAAAAAGTTTTTGATAATTTATATTTAAATGGTGGAGTAATAGCCCAGTGTGAATTTGGACCTGGAGCAAAACCAGAAAATGTTATGCAGGTATTTAAATCCTGGCAGGAATTATCTAAAGAAAATTTTTAATTAAAAAAGTATTACATTTAAATTTTAAGGAGGCAAAAAATGGTTGCACAACAGGAGTTTTATGTAAAACATAATAATCGAAAAAAAATGTTAAAAGATAAACTGGCTGGCTGTCCTATTTGTATCCAGGTTTTTGTTTTTTTATTTGATTTTCCTTTAATTTCAATTCTTATGTTATTGTTATTGATTTTATCTTAGTGTGATTTTCCTGTCTTAATGCACAACGATGGGAAAATAGATCTCTTTCTGAAAGATATTGTTGAGACGAGAATAGATGCTTATCACCCTATAGAAAGAGAAGCAGGAATGGATTTAGAAAATGTAGTTAAAAAATATGGGCACAAGTTATGCACGATAGGTAATGTAAATAACAAGACTACAATGGTAAGAGGTACTACATCAGATGTAGAAGAAGAAGCCAAGGAATGTCTCAAAATTGCTGCACCTAAGGGTGGTCATATTTTGTTTTCTGATCATAACTTACATGATGATATTCCCATGGAAAATATCTACACCCTTATAGAAACAGGCAAAAAATATGGGAAATGTCCGATCCGGCTATAGTCTGTATAAAATTAATCGGGTCTTCACATGAGCTTTTTTGTTAAGTAAATTGTTACATTTAATTAAAAAAATCTTTTAATACTGCACCTCAAATTTTAAATTTAAGGGAGATGATAAAAGTGAATAAGAGACAGAGGATTTTAAAAATTTTACAGGGAGAAAAACCAGATAAGGTTCCTTGGTTTGGTGATTTAAGTTACTGGGCACTCTCGCTTGATAGAAAATTTGTGGATAGGGATTATAACTTATTTCCTAAATTTTATGAACTCCATGAAAAGCTGAATGTGGGGTTTTATCTTCAAGGGTATGAGCCCTATAAAAAATTGTTCAAAGGTGAATTAACTGTTAATTCAAGAATTAAAAATAATATTATCACAAGAGAGATTAATACACCATATGGTTCTATAGAAGAAAAATGGATATGGATGGAAGATTCATATAGCAAAGCTCCCAAAGAATATTTAATTAATAATTTAGAGGATTTGAAAGTTTTTCAGTACTTTATTGAAAACACGGAATTTAAACCAGATTATGAAGAAGCTAATAATAGATATGAATTTGTTACAGACAAAAACCTTGGTGTGGTGTTGTGTTACCTCCCTAGAAGTCCTTTTATGCAATTAGTTGT
>PWGL01000152.1 GCA_003554465.1 Candidatus Pacearchaeota archaeon | reverse complement strand
CGCTTTGCATTTCTTGCACCTATCTTTATTGCATTTGACGTATTTTTGAATATAGCTGGCAGCATAACCCTCAATCTGCTCGCTCGACTCCGTCCCGTTCAAAGCCTTGCCACCTCTATGTTTCCCCTTTCCGCCCCTTGTCATTGTATCACCCCATAGCAAGTGCTATACTATATACGTCATCTGTCCCGGAGCCGGCGGTGATGGGAACCGGTTAACAAAGGGTAACCGTGTCCTCGCTAACCCGCCATTTAACCGGACGATCCATAAACACCACCGGCCCCTGGGCCTTTTTTATTTTTTCCAGCGTATATAAAAAATTGTTTCAGCAGGCTTTAAGGCAAAGCTTTAAACAGAATCTTAAAAAGGCCCCCTGGCTTCTAAAAACATACTGCACTCACCGGGAGCCCAACCCACTATTTCCGCAGGACCTCTTTCTTCATCAGGCAGGCTTATGCAAAGCTCAGCCTCGCCAAGTTTCATAAAGCGCTGACACTCCCGGCACTGGTCTGTGCCTTCCACTACCTCCAGAGCCTGATGCTCGCTGCCCTCTGCCACCCCTGTAGCGAAACCGTACTCCTTTTTGAGTTTCATAACCGATCACTCCCCTGGTTAGTTTTTATGAAAAAATCTTGTCCTACAGCTTTGTCTTATCTTACAGTTTTAGCAAATGTATGTCAAGACAAAAAAGCGGCCTACTGTAAGCTTCTATAATAAGATTTAAACGGTTACCCTATCCCTAACCCTTTGTAACCTTCTAAAAATCGCTCAGAGAGCACTCAGCTAGACGAGGCTTAACTTTGAGGGTAGCGATCGGGCTCGAACCCGGGTAAAAACATCAACCGGGCATCCGGCAGGTTCCGGTCGTTTGCCACGGGCCTTAGTTCTTGCTATGCTTAAGCCATGTCTTATCCTATAGTTCGAGGTAAAAGATATAACTCCGTTTATGATCTAAGCCCGGGGTGTACCTGTGGTCAAAAATACCCGGTCTACAATTCCGCTTTTCATCATATTCGGAGTTCTAACTAAAATGAGGTGATCATAGAGTTGAGTTCGGATTCGGTACTGAGCACCGGCGGCAGCGCAAAAAGGTTGCCGGCGGTTTTAACCCGCGAGGAGCAGGAACTGCTGCTCGCGGTGCCCAACCAGAAAGCGCACACCGGCCTGCGCAACTACTGCATGCTGCAGGTCTTTTTAAACGCAGGGCTGCGGGTTTCAGAGGCCCTGGCCCTTAAGGTATCAGATGTTGACTGGGTTTCGGGCAAACTAGATATTAGAGATGGCAAAGGCGGCAGGGACCGCGTCCTCTGGTTAAACGAGAAAGAACTGGAGAAACTTGAGCGCTGGCAAAATACCCGGCCGACAGCTTGTGAACATGTGTTCAGCACCTTAAAAGGCGGCCCCGTGCACGACCGCTACGTCCGCGACTTCGTCAAGCGCTACGCCAGGAAATGTGGGATCAAAAAGGATGTCTACCCCCACCTGCTGCGCCACACCTTTGCCACCGACCTGCTGCGCAGCACCAGCGACGTGCGCCTGGTGCAAAAAGCCCTCGGCCACGCTTCGCTGGCCACGACGATGATCTACACCCACATTGTGGACGAGCAGCTGGAGTATGCTTTAAAGAATTTCAGGGAATAGGTGCAAAGGCAAGGGAGAAAACATTGGCTAAAAGCCGCTTAAACGAGAAACAGGGGCTAAAATGCCCCTGTTTGCCCTGGTCAAATAAACATCGGAGAAAAAGAAATGATAAAAGAATTATACTCTAACCGATTCAAAACGACAATAGCTTTTTTACTCCTGCGCAAAAACATTTTTGCCCCTTGCTTTCAATGCTGCAGACCTGTTATTTATTGCTGCGTAATATTTCTTTTGATAACAGGTTCGGGAACAAATTCAACGTGTTCTTTCAAGCGCTCCATCGCCAGCGCGATTCGTTCTTCGCTGCAGCCAACATCCCTGGCCAGTGATTCGTTAGAAGGCATGGCCCTGTCTGCCCCGGTGAAGTAGCTGGTGAGGGCAATAAAAGTCAGCTTTTCGACGCTCGGCAGGTCGAGATCAAAAATGGCAGAATCACAAAAGCAGCAACCATTTGAGCCTTGCTTGGCTTTGAAAGCGCTTTTTTGTGTTTCGCCGTGTTCTTTAGCCATAAGTACACTCCCTTTTTGTTTAAGAAACATACTATACAGATGAACGCAGCAAAAATACTTACTGTTGCAAGTTAAAAACTATTAAACTGCTTCTTGCCAGTCATATCCCGGGCATACCCTCATCAACAACTCTGCTAATAAAGCCTGCACCCTCTGGTTGCCCTCTTTCTATCATGAGATCCCAGCCCAACTACGGTCTCTTGTTTCTAATAAATGGTGATAGCAAGAGAGCATATATATGCTCAGAGCATGGCAGTCCCCTCTAACAATTCTACAGCATAATAATTTTTCTGCCAGCAAACCTTTGCTTGCCGCCTGTGCTGGTAACTTTATCCATGTGACTTATAGTCTGTAGACTTAACGACTACATACTATACCATAAACGGAAAATAAGACAATAGTGCGGTGGGCTAGCATGAATGAAGAAATCTGTGTTCGTTTTGGTGAAAAACTGCGAAATACCCGTCTTGAGCTTGGCTACAGCCAGGAAGAACTTTCATTTAAAACTGGCCTGCATAGAACATATATTAGTTCTGTAGAAAGAGGCAAGCGCAACGTATCGCTTACTAACATAAAAAAGTTAGCCGATGCCTTAGGTTTGAAAATGAAAGACCTGATGCCGGAATTATAGTGTTATTCTTTCCCGATCTAATGGAAATATACTTTCGCCCAATTTTACGGTTACGTATGAAGGCAGTAATCCCTTACAAAACGTAGAAGATCGCATAATAGGAAACAAAAAAGGCCTTAGAAATATCAGTAAATCCCTTCAGGTTAACAGCAGCTTCTGCTTGCATTAACAGTGTATCCAGTATAATAATTTTCATTGTGTCCCGAAATTATCCGAAATTATAGGTACCCGAACCGTACCCAAAAGATGGCAGCCTTCTAGTTCTGTATTTTTACGCTGCCGTTCTATGTAATTTTATCTTGCCAAACACATATTTCGTCAGCTTCTGTCTCTGTATCCGTTGAAGAACAACCTAAAGCAGTGAAGATAAGCAGGAGAACTAAAGGTATTAAGGATTGAGTTAGAGTAACACTTTTACTCATAATCCACTTTTATTCCTTTCCTCCCTTCTAAATTTACTGCTATGATGATTTTCGACTATAAATCATTGTGTAAGCAAGCACAGAAACAGTTATGATTGCAAACAATATCAGGAGATTCCAGTAAAATCTTTCTCCGCCTACCGGTTCAAGCATTTCTTGTAAAATATAAACACTGGCAGTAGTTAACACAGTGGCTGTGGTGAATAAAACTGCTACCGTGGAAAACCAGTTTTTATACGTGTTACTCAGCCAGTTTCGCCAATCAAAAAGTATATTTTGTCTGCTTGAGAAACTTTTTAATAATGACAGGATTTCATCATATTCAAATATCACGACGACCAGAGATACAATTCCTAATCGTCCTAAAAGATGTAGGTGGGCAAATGCCCCTTGTTTAGGTTGATCCCATCCAGCGACCATCATTATACTATTGACCACAGTAATGACAGTGAAGATTAAGGCAATTTCAGCAATGATGCTGTCACCTGTAAAATCGCGGTAAGCTTTCTTAAAAGAGCTTATTATTTTCAAAGTCAATATTCCCTCCACAAGTTTTTTCTGAACTAAGACTCTAACCTTTGAATAATATATATACAATCCTTATCATCAAGGTTTATTTAGGTAGATAGACCCTTTATGTCCAAAATAACAACCATTTTTACTTTACAGCTGTAATGTTCGGCTCAGTGGATACATTATGCTCCTTGTTGCAAACTCATCCAGCCATTTCTCATTGTCCTCCCTTCATCAACCGCCATATTATCTATTACGATGTTTAAGATTAAATTGCCGTAATCTATATTTTCATCTTGCCAATCACATTCATTCTGGGGGTGTTATAATCTTAGGTTAGTTATTAAATGCAAAGGCATATTAAGAGTTTATTTTTTTTCTTTGTTTATACACTTAGATACGAGAACAAATTTTCCTGCTTACCTATTAACTATAAGATATAAATTAACCTTTTAATGCGTTTTGATAATATGAGCTATAACATGTAGCTGTAGATATTACTATATGTAAACAATAACTAAAGTTAAATTTAACACCCAGATCAACCCCTCCCCCACTTTCAAAAATCCCAATATCGCGGACCCCTAAATTAAAGAAAACTGCAAATAAATTATTGGTACTTTTTTTTAACAGTGTTACAATACCAACAATAACGGGGGCCCGCCATGAACTTTGCCTACAAAAGAGTTAGCACCGAAAAACAGGATCTAAGGCGCCAGGAAGAAGCTTTTAAAGATATCAAAATCGACCGGGAATATTGCGACAAACTAACTGGCAGCAAATCAGACCGTCCGCAATTAAATAAGCTCAGGCTAGAGGTTCAGGAAGGCGATCATATTTATGTTGAAAGCATTTCCCGTCTAGGCCGTAATGTAGATGACCTGCGTAACATAGTCCAGGAGTTAAAAGATAAAGGTGTCACAGTTTACTTCATCAAAGAAGGATTTAATACTGGTAACGAGAACAACATGTTTAAGTTCATGCTGACTATCCTAGGGGCTAGATCG
>PWGL01000092.1 GCA_003554465.1 Candidatus Pacearchaeota archaeon | reverse complement strand
TAATAAGCTTAAAGATGCCGGTGGTTGATTAAGTTATTTAATAAATTGATTAAAAATTGTGAGAAAAAGAACAAGATTAGTTAAGACTGTGTATTATTTTGGGGGTCGTGCAACACAGCAGGTATTATTAAACGGCAATGTGAAAAATTATTTTTCAATAAAAATATCTTCCGTCTTTAAACTGTCAAAGTTCCCATCTAACCTAAACTTTTCATCAATTACCAAATTTCCAAAAAAACCTTCCAACTCAAAATTTTCATGATTTAAATTAGTGGTGGTTTTGCCATCCTCAATACTAAGCTGTCCTGTGGCATTATAATTAAGGGAATCTAAACTAAAGCCTTCTAAACCTAATAAATCATAACTAAAAGAATCTCTAATTCCAATATCTACATTATTAAATGTCATACCATTTATAGAGACCTTATCTGAGAAGCCTTCCAAAACAAAAATTTCTGAATCTCCAAAAAATAAATCTCCTTTAAATCCATTTATATCAACTGCTATTTCTTCCATTCCTGAAAGATTTGCATTATTGCCTCCTATAGATATTATGCTACCCTCTTCAGCTTCTACAGCTATACTATTTATAATACCGCTTAAACTTAAATTTCCTGGATGATTTAAATCTGCTATGATATCTCTCCCCTCAAAATCTTCTAGATATTCCCTGTCATCTCTATCAAAAATAGTAAAGCCGGTTATCCCGTCATCAAAAAAAGCAAAATATATTAAAGATGAAGCCACAGCTACAAATATAATTGCAAAAATTATCCATTTCTTACTATCACTTTCCATATAAATTTTTATTCCACTCCCCCATTTTTTTATTTAAAAAATTCATAAAATATCTAGGCTTATCAATATTCTCAGCAAAAACTCCACCTTTCCCGTACTGGGACATATAAACATCCCCGTACCCTAATAATCTTTGAGAGGGCTTCTGACTTACACGAACATCTGAAACAGACTTAAACCCTATTTTAGTATACCTATTAGTAATTAAACCTTTACGTAAGGCTATATAGTGGCTCCCTATCTCGTAAGAAGAATATGCCCTATACAACTCAGTAAAAATAACCCCTCCTATAATGAATAAAACAGCCCCTAAAGAAGCAAAAAGGTTAAGTTCTCCTTCTGAAAGAAATATAAAAACCATCATAAAAAACAAAATGAAACATAATATATAAAAAAATAGAAAATACTTTCTACTGCATGTCGTTACCAAATTATCCTCTTCTTTCTTCTCCCCTTTATTTTTCTGTTTTGCCATAACTTTAATAAAGAACCCATATATTTAAAAGTTACTATAAATTTTATATATTAAAGAATATTGTTAAAATATAATAAATTATTCTAAAGATAAAGAATGTTAAGATTTATAAACACCATAAATTTATTATAGTTAAGATGGGAAATAGAAGATCGAGTAGAGATTGGAAGAAGAAGAAGAAAAGTGGCCAGCAGAGATGGTCTAGCAAGAGAAATAAACAGAAAAATGCAAAAAAGAAAAGAAAGCTGCATAAAAGATCAAGTAAATAGTTAATTGATAGTTCTATATAACAACAAACTTTATAAGATAAGATAAGTAAATCATACAATGGCAAATAGTAAAATATGGACAGAAAAATATAGGCCAAAAAGCTTTGAGGGGGTGGTTGGACAGCAGGAAACAATAAAGAGAGTTAAAAACCTAACAAATTCCCTAAATATCCCACATTTACTTTTCGCGGGGCCTGCCGGAACTGGAAAATCTACTTTAGCAATAATTATAGTAAAAGAATTGTTTGGAGAAAACTGGCAAGACAACTATTTAGAATTAAATGCCAGTGACACAAGAGGTATAGATGTTATTAGAGAAGAAGTTAAAGATTTTGCCAGAACTAAGGCATTAGAAGATACACCATTCAAAGTTATATTTTTAGATGAAGCAGATGCCTTAACAAAAGAAGCTCAACAGGCCCTTAGAAGAACTATGGAGAAATATACTGCAACATGCAGATTTATCTTAAGTTGTAATTACTCGTCAAAAATAATTGACCCCATACAATCAAGGTGTGCAATATTCAGATTTAAGCCATTAGAAAAAAAAGATACAGATAAAGTTATAGAAAAAATTACCAATCAGGAACAACTAGAAATAGAAGAGGAAGCTAAAGAAGCTCTTTATGAAGCAAGTGAAGGAGACTTAAGAAGAGTTATAAACTTATTACAGTCTACAGCTTCAATAAGTCAAAGGATAACTGCAGATTTAATAAATACAGTTACAGCATCAGCAAAACCTTCGGATATTAAAACTGTTCTTGAGTATGCTCTATCAGGAGATTTCATAAAAGCAAAAAACAAACTTTTAGATACAATGTTAAAAGAATCTATATCGGGCCAAGATATAATTAAAGCTATACAAAAAGAAATATGGAACTTAGAGATTGAACCTAAAATAAAAGTTAAACTAACTGAAAAAACCGGCGAGGCAGAATTTAGGTTAGTAGAAGGAAGTGATGAACATATTCAATTGGAAGCCTTAATTGCCAGTTTTGTACTAGCTGGCGAAGGTAAAATGTGAAATGGGAAAGCCGAAACTAAAAAAAATAAATAACGAGCCAATACATTATTCTGTAGGAGCTGTAATAGAAAAAGATGGAAATTACTTGTTGATAGATAGAAAAAATCCCCCTTATGGGTTTGCAGGAATTGCAGGCCATATTGATGAAGGAGAAAAACCTATTGAAGCATTAAAAAGAGAGGTTTTTGAAGAATCACAATTAAAAGTTAAAAATCAAGAGTTATTATTTGAGGAAGAACTTGACTGGAATTATTGTAGCAAAGGGATAAATACTCATTACTGGTACTTATATGACTGCACTTGGAAAGGCAAGGTAAAAAAGAACAACGAAGCCAAATCTATAGGGTGGTACTCAAAAGAAGAAATTCAAGAATTAAATAGAGGTAATAAACTAGAAGAAGTATGGAAATACTGGTTTGAAAAATTAGGAATTTTAAAATGAAAATAATGATTCTATGTAGCAACCACTTTTACGAAAAAATACCTCTAATTAAAGAGAAGTTAGAAAATTTAGGACATAAACTAAAGATGCCAAATTCTTATGATCGCCCATTCAGAGAAAAAGAAATGGAAAAACTTAGCGAAGAAGAACATATAAAATGGAAAGGTTCTATGATGAAAAAAGATGAGGAAAATATTAGGCCACAAGATGCAGTACTTGTTTTAAATTTTGAGAAAAAAAGGATTCCAAATTACATAGGGGGAGCAACATTTCAAGAAATATATATGGCATGGAGAATGAATAAAAAGATATTTTTATATAACTCTCTTCCTAACTGTAGTTTCACGGACGAACTAAAAGGTATAAGTCCAACAATAATAAATGGAGACTTAAACAAGATAAAATGACGCTAGCAGATAAATATACAGTTAAAAATTTTGGAGAAATAAAAGGTCAAGATATGGCCCTGGCTAAAATAAGAAAGTTTCATAGCGAATTTCCGAAGAAAAAAGCTTTGATGCTTCACGGGCCTGCCGGAACTGGCAAGACAACTATGGCCTATGCACTAGCCAAGGAGACAGATAGCGAACTAGTTGAGATGAATGCCAGCGATTTAAGAAATAAAGAACAAATTAAAAAAATACTGGGTGCATTCTCAGAACAGCAATCTTTATTTAACAAAAATAAAATAATACTTGTTGATGAAGTGGACGGAATATGTAGAAAAGACTATGGAGCAGTACCTGAAATGGTTAGGTTAATTAAAAAAACAGCATTCCCAATAATAATTACTGCCAATGACCCATGGAATAAAAAATTAAGAGATTTGAGAAAAAATTCTACAGTTATAGAGTTGAAACCATTAGGTTACAAAATAATACAGAAAATAATTGAAGATATTGCAAAAAAAGAGAATATAGAATTTAGGGAAGACATATTAAAAAGTATAGCAATAAAATCTCAGGGAGATGCCAGGGCGGCAATAAATGACCTGCAAACAATTAACAAAGATACAAAACAAGAGGATGTTGACGAGAGATATAAAGAAGATAAAATTTTTAATATATTAAAACAAATATTTCAAGGTAGTGTAATAAAAGAAACTTTACGTTTATATGACAGACTTAATATGCCTTTAGACGAAATTTTATTATGGGTTGAAGAAAACATACCTAATGAGTATAGGGGAGAAGAATTATATAATGCATTTGATATGCTTTCAAAAGCAGATGTTTTCAAAGGTAGAATTTATAGACAACAACACTGGAGATTTTTAGTTTATGAAAATGCTTTTTTATCTGCAGGTATTGCCTCATCTAAGAAAAGTCCAAAATACGGATTCACCAAATATAAAAGGCCTGACAGAATATTAAAAATATGGTTAAATAATAGGAAACAAAAATATAAAAAAACTATATCTAAGAAATACTCAAAGGCAACTCATACCTCATTACAAAAAACAATGAACCAGTTCGGGATTATAAAAGAACTTTTAAGAGATAAAGATGCTAGGGAAGAGCTAGAGTTAGATGAAAAAGAAAATAAATTTTTAGATAAAATACTAGTTAAAAGGTAAAATTTCTACAAAAGTTAATAATGTGACGTCCTCCGCACCCTAAAGGTTTGATGCTTCGCATCAAATCCGCCTTCGGCGGAGTGCGGCTTCCTCACTTATTATTTTATCCAAACTGTCTCATGATGTTCATCTTGGTTTCT
>PWGL01000150.1 GCA_003554465.1 Candidatus Pacearchaeota archaeon | reverse complement strand
TTGCTGTGAGCCTCTGCTGACTTGGCATATAGCAATATATCCATTTCTTTTAGGCCTGTTTTGAAGGCAGGTATATCTTTTTCCAGGTGGTTTATATAATTGTAAGCGTCAAATAGATCACGCGTAGTATTCATAAATCTGTTATGCAATAATCCTCTTCAGAGAAACCATCATAATGAGGAGGATTTTTTCATGACCAATGAAACCAAAGCAGAACTGCGCAAAGCTTGGGAAACGCGGATTGCGGAATTTCGGGCCAGCGGCCTAAGCGTGCCCAAATGGTGCGAACAGCACGGTTTAAAGCCTAACCAGCTGCGGTACTGGCTGAAGAAATTCAGCCGGGAGCAAGAGCCGGCCCAAGTCCAGTGGCTACCCATTGATCTTAGCGACCCCGCGGCGATTGCCATCCGGGTTGAAAAAGCCGTCATCGAAGTCCAGCCGGACTTTGACCCGGAGCTGCTCCTTCGCGTGGTCAGGACCCTTAGCCGGCAATGATGAACGAAACAATACCGGCAGGCGTCTACCTGGCCTGTGGCAGCACAGATTTGCGCAAATCAATTGACGGCCTGGCCGTGCTGGTTAAAGAAGGCTTTGAACTGGACCCGTTCTCATCATGCCTGTTTGTTTTCTGCAACCGCAAGCGCGACAAGCTCAAGATCCTTTTCTGGGAACACAATGGATTTTGGCTGTATTACCGGCGTCTAGAGCGGGGCAAATTCCATTGGCCAAAGGGCCCTGCCGGCAGCCCGGTCAAGGTTAGCCGCCGTCAATTGCGCTGGCTGCTAGATGGTTTACCACTGCAGCAACGCCAGGCCCATCCGGAAGAAAAAGCCCGTACGGTGCTGTGATTTTTTTCAATAAAAAGTGCCTTCGAGCCCCGAAAATAAAGGGTTTTTCAAGGATCGTGTCGAAGTAATAATGTATGGAAAACACAGCAAAAAAGATCCAGGAACTCGAAAATAAATGCGCCATGCAGGAACAGCAGATTGCCGAGCTGACCGCCAAGGTGAACTGGTTTGAAGAGCAGTTCCGCTTAAGCCAGCAGAAAAAGTACGGGCGCTCCAGTGAGCAGGCACCGGGGCAGGAACAGCTGCAGATTTTCAATGAAGCAGAGTCTTTGGCCAACCCGTCCGCACCGGAACCGGAGCTGGAAGAGATCACCTACAAGCGCCGGAAACAAAAGGGTCAGCGCGAAGCCAAGCTGGAAGACCTGCCGGTGGAAACCATTGAGTACCACCTGCCGGCCGATGAGCAGTTATGTTCCTGCTGCAACAATGAGCTGCATGAAATGAGCAAAGAGGTACGCCGGGAGATTAAAGTCATCCCGGCCCAGGTAAGCGTGGTCAAGCATGTCCGCTACACCTACGCCTGCCGCCGCTGTGAGCAGGAAAACACCCAGAATGCAATCGTCACAGCACCCATGCCGGCTCCTGCCCTGCCGGGCAGCTTGGCTTCACCTTCGGCCATTGCCCATACCATGAACCAGAAGTATGTGGAGGCCATGCCCCTGTACCGCCAGGAAAAAGCCTGGGAACGGATGGGTGTAGAGCTGTCCCGCCAGACCCTGGCCAACTGGATTATCCAGGCAGCAGAAAGGTGGCTTTTGCCCCTGTACAAAAGGATGCATGAGTTCCTGCTTCAAGAAGATATCCTTCATTCTGACGAGTCACACCTGCAAGTGCTGCAAGAACCGGACCGGCCAGCAACCAGCAAGTCTTTCTTGTGGCTGTACCGTACCGGGCGGGCCAGTCCACCGGTGGTCCTCTACGAGTACCAGACGACCCGGGCCAACAAACATCCCAAAAAGTTCCTGGAGGGTTTCAAAGGATACCTCCATGTGGACGGCTATTCCGGCTACAACGAGATTCCGGATGTGATCCTGGTCGGGTGCTGGAGCCATGCGCGCCGAAAATTTGACGAGGCGTTAAAGGCATTGCCTAAAGACAAGCGCACTGCCGATGTGGCCGCTAAGAAAGGGCTTGCCTTTTGCAACCGGCTTTTCGATATTGAACGTGCTTTAAAAGATACCACCTCCAGTGAGCGCTACAAGATCCGGCTGGAACAAAGTAAACCGGTCCTGGATGAATTTCTGGCCTGGCTCAAACAACAGCGTCCGCATGTGCTTCCCAAAAGTTCTTTCGGGCAGGCGATTACATACTGCCTGAACCAATGGGAAAAGCTCGAGGCGTTTTTGCAAGACGGACGGCTGGAACTGGATAACAACCGCGCGGAACGGTCGATCAAGCCCTTCGTGATTGGTCGCAAGAATTGGCTGTTTTCGAACACTCCGCGAGGTGCCAGGGCCAGTGCGGCAGTCTACAGCATCGTGGAAACGGCCAAGGAAAATGGATTAAATCCGTTTCATTACCTGCAGTACTTGTTTGAGAAAATGCCCAACCTGGATATCCAGGACACAGAAGTGCTTGATGAACTGCTCCCCTGGTCAGAGGCACTGCCTCCAGGGTGCAGGGTAAAAAGCTAAAACCAAAACTATCACAAAGCCCGCCTTGTTCGCAAGGTGGGTTATATTTGACGCTTACCTATATCTATTAAAAATTAATCCCCTGAATAGCTAGGGTTAGTTGAACAAACCCTGCTCATGCCGTATTTAATGTTGCAAAAAACATATCAGGCTTCGGAAAAAAGAAGGAAAATTGTTAAAGTATGGCAAATATTATATTATGAATAAAAAGGGTATGCTTGAACAATTGTACTATCAATATAAAAATTTGATGTTCAGGATTGCTTTTAGCATATTAAATGACAGCAGTCTAGCGGAAGATGCTATCCATGCTGCATTTATGAAGCTGTTAAATAACAGCTTTGCTATTGATGACATTAATAGCAAGGAAACAAAAGCTTTTATGATTTTAGTGGTTAGAAATGCTGCTATTGATATTTATAATAAAGTAAATAAACAGAATAACAAGTATTTAGATATTGATACTATAAATATTGCTGATTCCAGCCCTACACCAATAGAGTTCATCATCAACCAGGAATCTCTAGATAAAATAAAAAATAAATTACGAGAAATAGATTCAAAATATGCTGATGTGATAGTATTAAAATATTTTTATGATTACTCTTATGCAGAAATTTCATCTTTGCTCTCTATATCAGAACAAACGGTGCGAGTAAGAATGCATAGGGCAAAAAAGATATTGGCATCCCAATTAAATGATGGTGGGTGTATTTTATGAAAAGGCAAGATTTGAACGAGCGAATTTTTGATGAGCTTTTAAAAGAAGCTTCGGCAGATTATATTGAAGAAATAAATTCCCAGTGGTCTTCTGAAGAAGAGCTTACTTCTGAGCATACATTTTCAGCAGATTTCAATAAAAGAATGGAAGCAATTTTTTCCAAAAAAAGAAAGTATGAGCGAATTATAAAGATAACCGCGATTATCCCGAACTGTTCTTTTCCAACTGAATACCTCTTTGGCCCAGGTACTCTGCCAGCTCTTCCTGGGTAGGGAAGTGTTTTTCCACCAGCTCCAGGTGTTCATCCAGGAGCCGCTTGCTGTATCCCGTTGCGCGGGGCAGCATGGCTCTTGGGACCCCGTAGAATTTCAGGACCAGGACCCGTTCAAACAGGCGCAGGTAATTATCCACGGCTTCCGGCGTATGATAGATCCGCCGGGCGATCTCCTGGGTTGTGAGCCCTTCCAGGGCCAACTCGACCACGATTTTCTTGTGGGTCAAGGTCCGGCCCATGTCCAGCACGGTTCCCGCGGTGGGCAGGATGATGCCGTGCTGTTCGGAATAGTTTTCCAGGATATTGCGCAGCATGGTCGAAGAAAGCTGCAGGATCCACTCCATATCCAGGGTGGTCAGCACTGCGTCCTGCTTCCAGGCCTCGGTGGTGATCCGTTCCAGCTGGCGCGTTTTGAGCCGTTTCAAATCCGCGGTCGTGGCCAGCGGCTGCCCCATGTCCTGGGGGGACAGCAGGGTCAGGACCACGGGATGGAACAAAGCCGAATCTGTGCGCCGGGACTTTTTGGTCCCGTGGGCCAGCCAGACCATCTGGCCGGGCTGCAGCTGGCAGACCCGCGGGCAGCACCATTTGTAGAGCCGGGCTGCCGCTTCGGTCATGGCTTCGGCCTGGGCCGGTCTTAGTCCCCAGTCATGGACCAGGGCCTGCTGGGCCGGCTGCAGGGCCTCCGGGGGGATCTCCCCCTGGAACGCTTGGCCGGCAGGGACCTCGACCTTCCGGGAATCCAGGGGTTCTTCCGGCAGAAAGTCCTTGGCGCCGGTGCGCTTGAGGGCCAGCTCGCTTTGGTTGACGTGGTGCCAGAGGTCTTCCAGGTTCGCCTGGGGGTTGACGGTTCGTAGCTGTTCTAACTGGCACAGTTCCAGTTCCCGTTTCACCGCCCGGTGGTTGACCCCGTTTTTCAGCTGCTCCAGTGCCTGCTCGTTGAGCAGCGGCAGGATGACCTGCTGGCCCTGTTCCTGCAGGCTGCGCAACGCCTGGGGCACCCGGTCCCGCGGCAGCGGCAGCGGCACGAGCGTTGGTGGCGCGACCTCGACCTGCTCGTGCGACGCGGCCCGCCAGGCAGCGACGAGCCCGTCGACGCCGACAGCATCCGCCGCGCGATCGGCGCGTGGGAGGCGGACGTCCGCGAGGATGCGCCGGCCGGCGTGTTCCCCGGCTGGGGCCGCGTCGTGCGCAGCCCCGCCAAGTTCCGCGAGCGGTACGCCGACCTCGCGCAGCTCGCCGAGCGGCACGCG
>PWGL01000127.1 GCA_003554465.1 Candidatus Pacearchaeota archaeon | reverse complement strand
TCTCAGTTGACACGTAGTAGTCGCGTGCGACGAGGCGTCTGTAAAAGTCCTGGTTGATTCCTTTCATTAGTGCTCTACTCTACTGTACTCTGTGGTAGAACAATGCATTAAGATAAAGAACTTTAACCACAGAGGACACAGAGAGGCACAGAGTTAAGTCAAAGAAGGTTTTTCTCTGTGAACCTCTGTGTTCTCTGTGGTGGAAAAGATGAAAAATTTTACCACAGAGGGCACAGAGAGGCACAGAGGTTTATAACTTAAAGCGTTTAATTCCATGCCTGAGTTTGGTTTCGTTAAAATTTATCAACAGCCCTGTATCTACCTCTGCAAGCTTCATGTATGTCAAAATCTGAGCCTGATGAATAGGAGCCAGTTCTTCTACGCTTTTAAGTTCTACAACAACCTCTTGTTCTACAAGCAGGTCCAGCCGGTAACCGCAGTCTATCTGGATGCCTTTATAGAGAACGGTAAGTGGGTATTGGACCCTGAATTCAATTCCCTGGAGATGCAGCTCATGAGCCAGGCACTGTTGATATGCTGACTCAAGAAGACCCGGACCAAGTAGGCGGTGAACTTCAATAGCGCAGGCTATAATCTTACCGGTTAGTGGGTCTGGCATACCTTTCACCTCTGTGGCCCTCTGTGAACTCTGTGGTTAAAAAGAACAAAGAGCTTCACCACAGAGGGCACAGAGAGCACAGAGTTAAGAGGGAGAGGTTTTTATATTCTTTCTCTGTGGCCCTCTGTGTACTCTGTGGTGGAAATATTCTTTGTGGTTAAGTCTTATCTTTACAGAGCTTTTCCGTGGGCCTTCTAATTTGCTCTTTGTTCCAGCAGCTCATAATACTTAGGACCCCGCAAAGGGCAATCAATCAAGTCGTTGAACTCACGGGGGGTTAAGCGTAAGCTGTTACAGATATATTGGCTTTTGTCGGCCTTCATGACCCGGTCATGGACATTGGGCAGCTTGACTTTGGTCACCAGCCTGTCATCAATAAACACATACGCCTTGTCGTGCTTGCGACCCTTGTGTACAGCCGGATCAAGTTTGTTCAGGATCTTTTCCCGAATTGTAGATTCAGAGTAGTCTTTTATTTTCATGACCTGATGATACGCTGCAATATGTTCTTCCAGGCTTTGGGATATTTGCCCAGCTTATTGTCAGGGATATCGGCAATGTATTCATGCAGTTCAAGTATCTCGCATTTGAGGTCTTCCAGGGCCTGCATTTCATTTGCTCCCTCGCCCACCAGCTCCAGTTCAGGGAACAGTGCCAGCACTTCGCCGGGATATATTTTATAGATGATATCCAGAGGTTCTTTAAGCTTTATATCCTCAACACCCAAATCGAATATTTTCCCCGGGGCAAAACCAGGGCGGACATGAAAATACATATTGACTGTGCTGTTTTTGAAAGCGTCACTGAGCTTATAGCTTTTGCCTATGCTGTCGGAGCTTTCAAACGCCCGTCCTGAAAAAAGCCGGAATGCGTCGCTATCAAACGTCATGTTCATTGTCAGCCTGTCCATGATTGTCTTCCTCCTGACTGATGCCTGCAGTCTTTTCAAAGTGCTCAAGCATCCTGCCCAGCCAGGCATGAATGCTTTTTGCATCACGGTAATTTAAGGTGACTCCGGTGGTTACATACTTGACAATTAAGTCTTCATGGTCCTTCGGGTCTCGATCAAGCTCATCTCCAAGCCTGCCGCCTTCAGTGAGTTTATGCTTGATAGCCTTGGGAACCGGCCTTCTTTCCTGCACAAAATGGAGTATGAACTCCCCTCTGGGGGTAACTTCACCATGTATCCCGTTGGCATAGACAGGATTATAGTCATCTGGAAATATGAACTTAAAAGTCAGCTGTCCGTCGTTATTACTCATAATGTATTCCCTGCTGGGGTTTTAACACAGAATTGCTTTTCCCTTAAGATGGAATCACAAAGGGCACTTTCAAGAATAAAGAATTTTTACCACAGAGGGCACAGAGAGGCACAGAGTTAAGAGGGAGAGGTTTCTGTATTCTTCCTCTGTGGTCCTCGGTGTACTCTGTGGTAGAACAATGCATTAAGATAAAGAACATTAACCACAGAGGGCACAGAGAGCACAGAGTTAAGAGGGAGAGGTTTCTGTATTCTTCCTCTGTGGCCCTCTGTGTACTCTGTGGTAGAACAATGCATTAAGATAAAGAACATTAACCACAGAGGGCACAGAGAGGCACTGAGTTAAGAGGGAGAGGTTTCTGTATTCTTCCTCTGTGGTCCTCTGTGTTCTCTGTGGTAGAACAATGCATTAAGACAAAGAACTTTTACCACAGAGAGTACACAGAGAGCACAGGGTTAAGACAAAGAGGGTTTTTCTCTGTGAACCTCTGTGTACTCTGTGGTGAAAATAATCTTATAAACTTCTCTGCGGTTTCTGCCATCTGCTTAAAGTTTTCCGGCTTCTCCTCCAGGGTTCCCTGGGAGAACTGGATGCACACCGGTAGTGCCGCAACAGGCCTTGGCCTTTTTGCCCGAACCGCAAGGACATGGGTCATTGCGGCCTGTCTTTTTCTTTTCAAACATGGGGGCGGCAGGAGCGGTGTTTACGGTACTTTGCCTCTCCGTAGAGGTGCTTTCAGGAACAGGCACTGTCTCAACAGGAACTGTAACAGTCAGTGATGTTTGAGCTGAGCCTGCTGGGGGCAGGGGAGGGCGGAGGTCTTTGCCTTCTGCATAGGCCTCAAAGCGCTCTATCACTTCTTTTTCCATTACATCCCGGCGGAACATGGTCCCGCAGTCCAGAGCCCGCCTGACCGCCTCCCGGTAAAAATTTTCATCATCCCACAATCTGCATATGGTATCCAGCCAGGGTCTGACTTCCTCCTCGTCAGGGATCACGGTATATTTTTCGCGGCATTTAGCCGGGATATCCAGCAAAAAGCCGCCCCCATTGAGCTGTTCCGGGATGCCGGCATGGTTGGAAGCCACCACCGGGATGCCTCCCAGCTGAGCCTCGGCAATGCTTCGGCCCGAGGCCTCATTCCAGAATGAAGGAAATATCAGAATCGACGTTCTGGAGTATATTCTGCGCACCTCCTGCTGATTGGGGATCCACCACACGTTGCGCACGCTCGCAAGATCCAGCCCGGCCTTGCGCCATTGTTCGTCGGTCATCCTGCCCTCTACAGCCAGAAAAGTCAGGTCTGGCCGCTCCCGTTCAGCCATGAGCACCAGCCTGGCAAAAAGTGCGGCGCCTTTTTCAGGGGACGGATTAATGAAGGTGATGAAGCCGTTATGCCTCTGTTCAGGCTCTTTGCAGGCCAGGGTATAGCCGGGATCTGGAACCTGGGTCGGAGGCAGAAGGGTTCGCAGTATGTCGCTTCTGATCCCCAGCTTCTCCCGGTAATAGTCGCTCTGGAACCGGGAGGGCACCAGCACCTGGTCAAAGGGCCGGAAAAGCTCGGCCTGGGAATAGCTGGGGTTGGCCAGGTAGAAAATCAGGGTTCTGCAGACCTTGCGGGCCTCTTGCACCAGGGCCTGCAGCAGTTTGGAACTGCCGTAGGTAATTACCACATGAGGCCGGACTTCCTCCAGAGCCTGCCTGGCCCGGTTGAAAAAGCCCTGAGTTTCTTGGCTGCTTCGGCTGTGACTGCTCTGAGTATAGTAGATAAGGTGTTTGACTCCGTCCTGTTCCAGTTTGAATGTCTTGCCGGTGTTTTCAGGAACTGCAAACTGTTCGCCGACAATTGTAGAGACTGGATAATCTTCCTTGCCATCAAACAGTGCCATCTGCACTGCATGGGCTTCCCATCCGGCCCCGGCCAGAGTGGAGAGAATGGCCCGCATCTGTTGAGCAGCCCCGCTTCGGCGGTCCAGGCAGCACATGGGTGACAGCCACATAATCTTTTTGTTTGTGGGAGTGGTCATGGGTGAGGCTCGGTCCTGTTATGCGCGCCTGCAGGACAAGAAATCTGCAGGCGCGGATTGTCATGGTCAGTCGGGTTTGAATAATTGTAACTATTGAAGAGGAATTAACTGGTTTCCATCCGGAAAGTCTTTCTTTCCGGATGTTGAATCTATTGGTTTTCTTTCCGGAAACGAGGAGTTTTTTCTTTTGGCAAGGAAATCAAGCAATTATGAGGAGGCGTATCTTAATACGGTGACGAATAATTGTACAGATTGACGTCGCCAAAAGGAAAAAGAACCGTTTCCGGATGAAAATTAACTGAGTACTTCCTCTTTTTCCCCTTCCTCCAGCATTCCAGTAAGAGCCCTGCCATAGGCATTTCTGGCTGTCTGCAAAGCCGCCAGATCTCCTCTTAATTCAGCTATTTTTCTGTCTACATACTGAATTGAGGCCAGATGTTTTTTGGCGTCTTCTGAAAGGTTTTCTGTGTCGTACTCTTTGCCGTTGATGGTTACTGTTGCCATTTCAAGTCTCCTTTGTTTTATGGGGTTATTATGTTTGGCTGATTATACATCAAAACTTGATTTTACCACAGATGACACAGAGGTACATAGAGTTAGACTTACTCATGAAACCCTGCTTGCCCCGTGTATCTTCTTCCAATACACTGGGGTCATAAAAAACAAGAAAGTTTGAACCACGAAGGCACAAAGGACACAAAGGAAGAAAGCACAAAGGGTTTTGGTTTTTCATTTGCCGGGAAGGCGGCAAATGAAAAGGCAGCCTTTTTGAAAACCGTTGCCCGGTTTTCAAAAAATACCCTCCTTACTGTTTTAAACTTAGTGACCTTCGTGTCT
>PWGL01000091.1 GCA_003554465.1 Candidatus Pacearchaeota archaeon | reverse complement strand
ATTTGATGCTCTTATAGAACCAGGAGAAAAGTCAAAATCATCTTTTTGAGGGGTTATTTCAGCTTCACCGTAATGTCCTGAACTCTCATATTGACCCTCTAAATCAGTTGTCGTAGTAATATCTAACTCATCACATTCAATATCTACTTCGACACCAACCAAAGGTTCTCCCTCAGTTGTAACTATTGTCCCACCAACAGTAAAACTTTCTTCTGTATAATGAGGAGAGGCTTCAAAGTCAGCGTTTTCTCTATCATTTGATGCTCTTATAGAACCAGGAGAAATATCATAACCATCTTTTTGAGGGGTTATTTCAGCTTCACCATAATGTCCTGAACTCTCATATTGACCCTCTAAGTCAGTTGTCGTAGTAATATCTAACTCATCACATTCAATATCTACTTCGACACCAGCCAAAGGATCTCCCTCAGTTGTAACTATTGTCCCACCAACAGTAAAATCTTCTGGTTCTTCATCATCTATCTCCTCATCATCTTCAGTAACTTCTCCTACAGTAGTTAGATTTATATTTTCACATCCAGCTAATAAAAAAGGCACAGTTAAGATCATTAAAACAGCAATTAGTATTTTTAAATTCTTAAAGCTAAATTTCATTAAAATTTTATCTAACACAGGCGTTCCCCCCTATGGTGATCATATTTAATAATAAAAATATATTTTTCTTTTATTTAAAGGGAAGTATTAATGTTGTTTCGGCTTCGACTTCTTCTTCTGATAGCCAGCTGGCCTCCAGTATTTCCTCGACTGATAGGTCAGCCTGTTGAGCTATATCTGAAATCGTTTCTCCTTCTTTAAGCTCATAAACCATTTCTCCTTTGAGTTTAAGTTGATATTGCCAGCTACCATCTTCCTGGCGATTAACCTCCAGGGAATCAATACCAGTTCCATATATGTCATTTAGCTCCTGAGCTGATAGGCTTTCTCTGGTGGTAAATTCAAATTCATAGAATTCAGGCCAGTCTTCTCTTGCCTGCAACTCTTCTCTAAATTCATCACTGCGTATTTCTTCCTCTTTTTCTATTTTTTCCTCATCAACTTCAGGCATTTCAATATCTTCTGGCTCTAATTCTTCTTTTTCTCTATCATCATCTAAAATAATATTTTCAGTCTGACTCAGCTCCTGCACCATACTATCATCATCGTCCATGATATCAACAATATTGGTGGTGATAAAGATAATCAGCTCGGTTTCCTCCTGATCTTCTCTTTCGTATTCAAATAATCTTCCTAAAATAGGAAGGTCAGATAGGAAGGGTAAGCTGCGGATTTCTCTGGTAATTTCATCCTGCATCAACCCTCCAACTGCAAAGGTCTGGCCGTCTTTTAAGGATATGGTATTGGTAAAACGGCGAGTCTGGACACTGGGGGGCTCCAGGCCAGTACCCATTTCCAGAATGCTATTAACTTCGGGTTCAATATCTAAAGTAATGGTATCATCCCTGGTTATAGTGGGAGTGAAGTTTAAATTTATACCTACTTCGGCAAACTCATAACCGACAGTCTCTATTTCACCATCGACAACCTCCCGCACTTCATAGGGAATCTCATCACCAATTAATAGCTCGGCCTCAGTGCCATCCAGGGCTAAAAGCCGGGGATTGGCTAAAGTCTGAGTGGCATCATCTTCATCGAAGACTCTAAAATCAGGAATTGAAAGTTCGACACCGGTGGGAAGATCGCCATCAGTCTCCACTCCAATAGTGGCAAAATCTCTAAATTGATCAGGATCAATTCCCCTGTCTCTAAGAGCTGAATGAGAAATCTCTTCAACTCTAACGTCTAACATCACCTGCCGGCGGGGCTGATCCATTTCTGCTACTAAATCTTCTGCTCGATTTACAGCGCTTTCGTCGCCCTGAATAACCAGAGCTCTCTCTCCAGAGCTGGTCTGAATTTCTAAATCTGGCTCCATACCGGTTACTATTTCTTCCATTTCCTCGAGGTCAATGTAATCAACTCTGATCCGGCGACGCTCTTTAACTTCTTCTTTTTCATCGAGCTCTTCTAATAATTCAATAACATCATCCACTACGCCAGGGGAACCATCTAATAAAATAAGATTATTCTGCACTCTAATTTTAAGCCGGTCTTCAGGATACATACCCTCAATTTCAGCTGCTAACTCCCGGGCTTCTAAGTCCTGGGCCCGATATATTTTTTCCACATCTCTATCGGGGACATCGATCTCTTTAATAAAATCTTTAGCTTCCTCAAGAGTTTTACTTCTACCCTGAATAATTATATCTCCTGTTGTAGCTCGAGGTCTCACAGTTAAATCAGGAAATAAAGCCTCTAATTCCTCGGCGATATCTTCAGGGGATTGTTCTGTTAAATTGATTATCTGATGGGTTTTATCCCGGGGAGTATCTATCTCAGCTAAGAAATCTTTCCCGTCAGCAATTTGCTGACTAAAACCCCTTAATATAAGACGACTCTCATCTGCAATAGTCTGAACACTTAAGCCAGGAATAACCTCCCCCAGGACTTCCCGGGCTTCTTCAGGGTCTAAATGTTCTAGAGAGTACAGTTCTTGCTCTGTTTTTTGATAGAGGTCTTCTAATCTATCAGGGGTGGCAACTATAACCAGGTTGCCATCTATATGATAATCCAGATCTTTAATTTTTAAAAGATGGGAAAAGGCTTCCTGAAAAGTTACGGCCTGCAGCTGAACAGTGACTTCTCCCTGAGCTGAATCATCAACAATAATATTAACATCAGCTGCCACCGCTAAAGAGCGGATAACATCCTTTATATCTGTTTCTTGATACTCAAGATCTATAATGATATCATCATATTCCACTTCGGAAAAATCTTCAGTTTCTAATGAGTTAGCTATTAATGAATTAGATGATAAACTGATAAATAAAAAAGTCAAAATAAGGACAAATATAATTAGGTAGCTATTTTTTTTAATTGCCTTCATCAACTCCACCCCCTGGACTTAACCTAAACTGTTTGTGTTCTTTAAAGAAATATGCCTGTCCTTCTTCGTAGTGAGTAAATTCAAAGCCGTCGTGAACCTCTCCCTGTCGTAATAAAATTGTTTCGTCTCCATCTGCAATGATAATAACAGTTCCTACCCCTCTCCTATTAACAACCCCCTGGATAGTAAAATTCGGCGGGTCAATCTGTGGTTCTTCCCTAACCTCTTCTCTATCTTCCTCTGGCGGAGGATCTGTTGGTTCTGGCTCGGGAGCTCGATAATCACTGAAGGGGTTTCTTAAGAGCTCCAATTGAGGCTCTGTTAATTCCCATTCAGCAGTAAAATCCAGTAAATCTTCTTCCACATCAAGCTCTAGAGCCTGCAGGGGAGAAATACAGATAAAAAATAAAACAAAAAGGAAGATAATTAAAGGTGCTGTATATTTCACTGAAATCACTCCTCTTCCTCAGCAATAAATTCTGCTAACTCATCAGGTTGATGAAAGAAGTAATTCATACTCAGGTTAAGTTCTTCCTCGTTAACTGATAGGGAAAAATCTTCAACTAAAAGGCGATAATCCCATTCATCAACCATACGCATCATCTGCAAGAAGGAATGATAGTCACCTTCATAGTTTAAAGAAAGAGGATGGCCATCTTCCCGGTTACCCTTGGAGTAACTATTGATTGTCATACCCGACTGGCGAGAAAAGACATTTAAAGCTGCCAGTATTTCCTCGGGCTCCCGAATGGCAGCCTCTAAAAGTTCTGCCCTTTCCTCCTCTAATTGCGCCAACTCCTCTTCTAACTCGGGAATTTCTTCAATCCTCTCCCGGGCTGTAAGGATTTCACTATCTAAAGTATCAATTTCATCCTGCAGAGTTTGCTGTTCCTCAGTAATCCACTGATAGGGAAAATAATAATAAAGACCGATGACTAGAGCCACAAAGGCTATTAAAAGGAGTATTTGTTCGCGACGACTTAGTTTGCTTATCATGGTAATTCCTCCCGGGTATGAAGCTCTACTTCTAAATCGAAGTCAATGACATCATCACGCTGGAACTGCTCTAAAGATACTATAGAAAAAATATCGGACTCAAAAATATTGCTGACCAGGTTGAGAATAATATCAATCTCCCGGGCATGACCGCTGATAGCCATCTCTCCCTCAGCAAAATCTATGGTTTCCAGGGTTACTTCAGTTGGTAATATTAAGCCAAACTCTTCAATCACCGGAGCCAGGGCATAACGCTGTACTTCTACTTCTTCGGGCAGGCGGAAGTCATCGATCTGCTGTTGCAGATCAAAGTACTCCTCTTCCTGAGGCCTTAAAGCTTCCCGCTGGTCCTGCAGCTGATCTCTTTCTCGCTCCAGCCCCTGCACATCGATATAATTGACAAAATAATGGAGGCCAGGTCCTGCCAGAGTTAAAATTATCACTAAAGCCACAGCAATCTCACCCCAGTGAATATGAAGGCCCTTTTCTTCCTTGAGCAGATTAATGCGCATCATATATCACCTCGCTGGCCACCAGGCCCAGAGCCACATTAATAACATTTTCTTCTCCTGGCTCTAAGGCTGAAGAGTTTTCACAGCGAATATTGTGAAAGGGTTTAACTTTATTTAAAGAATAGCCGACCTCTTGTTCTAAAAACTGCTGCAGATTGGTTAGCCTTAACCCCCCACCGGTTACAAAAACATTGGTCAGCCTTTCTCCTGAATGGCGGTCCTGGTAGTATTCTAATGAACGGCTAATCTCTTCAGCCAATCTGCCGGCCTCTTCCCGGAGTTTACTGGAAGCCCTCTGGGAACCAGCCATTCCAGATATCATAAGGTCGATATCCAGAGCCTCTTCTTCCTCCTGCTGCAGAGGAATCTCACTTTCAATTTT
>PWGL01000053.1 GCA_003554465.1 Candidatus Pacearchaeota archaeon | reverse complement strand
TAAAGCAAACGAGAGCAACCCACTAAACATTTGTGTGGTAGGATTTAATGTGGGATTTGAAGAAGAAGAAGCTAAAATAATAAAAGATGACGTAAAGATATTTACTAATGATGTTATATATCAACTTATAGACGATTTACAAAAATGGAGGATAGAAAAGAGAAAAGAAATTGAAAGAGAAAAGTTGATGGAATTAGCCAATATTTTTAAACTTGAAATACTGCCACAATATGTTTTCAGAGATTCCAAACCAGCAATATTTGGTGTTGAAGTTGAAGGTGGGGAACTAAAACCTAATTGTGAAATTATAGATGAAAATGGTGAAGAAATAGGTAATGTTAAGAAAATCCAGGAGGAAGGTGAAAATGTTGACAAGGTTGGAGAGAAGTCAGAAGCGGCAATATCAGTACCGGGAATAACATTTAACAGGCATTTAGAAGGTAAAAAATATTTATATAGCAATATAACTGCAGAACAATATAGGGAATTTAAAGAAAATAAAGAGCTGCTATCAGGTAATGAAAAAAGTGTTTTAAAAGAAATTGCAAAGATTAAAAGAAAAGAAAACCCTGTCTGGGGGATTTGAAAATTACAAAGTTTTAAAAATGAACTGTACCAGTTAAAAATATGGAGCCTATAGAGATAATATTTGGGACAATAGCAATAATAGCCATAATAGAAGGTATGTTTTTGTCTGTTTTTCCAGGTCAGATTAAAAAAGCATTAAGGCAAATATTTAAAAACAAGAAAAAAATAATCACTATAGGGATGATAGAGATTATAATTGGGTTGACAATCCTCTTTATAATATCCTTATAAAAATAAAAATGGTATATAAAATAAATATAAGTCAGGAAGGAAAGTCTTACCAAGTAGAAAAGGATGTTCCTAGTTTAGAAGGTAAAAAAATAGGTGAGGCTCTAAAAGGTAGTGATATAAATCCTGAGTTAAAAGGTTATGAATTAGAAATTACTGGAACTAGCGATTCTGCAGGATTCCCAGGAAGTAAGAATCAGGAAGGTGATGGTTTGAGAAAAGTTATTTTGAAAAAAGGTTTTGGAATGAAGACTAGACAGAGAAAAGAAGGTGAGGGTAAAAAAAGACAAATGCCTAAAGGTTTTAAGCAGAAAAAGACTGTTAGGGGAAACGTTATCTCTGAAAATATTGTCCAAATAAATTTGAACGTTGTTAAGGAAGGTAATAAAAAATTAGAAGATGTTTTTGGTGGTGGAAATGAAGAGGAAGGTGATAGTGGTGAGAAAGGTGAAGATGATGATGATAAAAAAGGTGAAGATAAAAATGAAGAGAACAAAAGCAAAAATAAAGAAGGTGGAGATGGTGGAGAGGGTGGAAAGGGAGAAAATGAAGATAAAGGAAAAGGAAATAAGAAAGAAGAGGGTGATAAATAATGGGAAATGCAACAAGTAAAAAGTGGAAGAAATATAATGTTGAAGATGGCAAGCTTAAGAGAGGTAAAACATGCCCTAGATGCGGGCCAGGCGTTTTTTTAATGGTAAGTGAAAATAGAATATATTGTGGAAGGTGCCACTATACTGAGTTTAAAACAAAGAAAGATAAAAAAGCTAGTGAAAAAAAGGAAGATAAAGCTGGAGATAACGAGAAAGGTGAGGGTAATAAAGAGAAGGAAAGTGAGGAAAATGAAGAGGAAAATGGAGAGAAAGGCGTGGAGAAAGGAAATCAGGAAAATAAGGCTAAATAATTTAGCAATTTATGTTTTTGATTAGGATATCATAAAAATCTTATGTAGTACCGCAACCTAAAGGATGCGGTTTGATAGATTTTTAAGACTGTTCGAAAATGCTTCATCTACTCTCTAAAAGGTGCAGTTTTTGCATCATGCATTTTTGACATAAAATATTTAGAAATTATGTTAAATATAAAGTGATTATAAAACCCTGGAAGAGACTACATTTGGCGGAAAAAACGTGCCAAATTGCCTCTTCCGGGTAAAAAGAGGTGATCATTATTTGTTATAAGTTTTATTGTAATTTTATAATGATAAAAGACTTTATAAACTTTTCGGTTTTGTTACTATTATTGAATTACATAATTTGTATATAAATGTGCATAAATCAGACATGTGAACAAAATAAGTTGCGCATATCTACCCCTTAGTCATTATTTATGATATTTTAAGGATAGCAAAGTTTTTAAGTTTTATTGTTCTTGAGTATATATGGAAAAAAAGGTGGAAAAGGATGATAATGAGAAGTTGGGACAGGAAGAGGTCTATGATTTAGTTACTGGGGGAGAAGTTAGCTGGAAGAGCGTACTATACGACTTAGTGAATAGTGAACAATTAGACCCATGGGATGTTGATCTTAACATATTATCAAATAAGTATTTAGAAAAAATTAAGGAGTTAGAGGAAGCAGATTTTTTTGTTTCTAGTAAAGTGTTATATGCTGCCTCTTTATTGTTAAAAATGAAATCTGAGAAGTTATTGAATATTTATCTAAAAGGTATTGACGAGATATTATTTGGAAAGAAGGAGGAAGAAAAAAGTAAGGAAACTATAGAGATTGATGAATCCCAATTGCCTACACTATTACCAAAAACCCCATTGCCAAGGAAGAAAAAAGTTTCTATGGAGGAGCTAGTTAGCTCTTTGAATAAAGCTATGAATACAGAGCAAAGGAGGGTTAGAAAAAAGGTTAAACAAAAGCAAGCTGAACAACAAACAGATCTTGTTATTCCGAAAGAGAGGGTAAGCATTAAAGACAGAATTAAGGATGTTTATTCTAGAATTCTTCCGGAATTAAAGAAAAAGAAAAGAAAAATGAGTTATAGAGAGTTGACAGGGAATAACAAAGAAGAGAAGCTTGCATGCTTCCTACCTTGTCTACACCTACACAACCAGAAAAAATTTACTTTAGAGCAAAAAAGACCGTTTGATGAAATCTGGATTTGGCTGTATAGTCAATATAAAAAACAAATAGCTCCTGATTTAGAGGATGTTGAGAAAATTGATGAGGAGACAGGTCCAGACAATCCTATGGGAGATATGTAAAAGATTAAATTTATAAGGCAACAAATATAATTATAAAACAATAAAAAAGAGAAAAAAATGGCAAAAGAATTTGAAGACGAAACTGAGAAAATTGAAGAAAAAGAAGAATTGGGAGAAAATGAGGGTGAGGTTGAAAAAGAACCAAAATCCTATACTGCCCTAATTGTTATAATTATTTTATCTGTCTTAATCGTTATAGGAATTGTATCGATTGCCCTTATTTTTATTCTCCCTGGAAACATTGATATAATGGGTGATAATGAGACGGATGATGTTATTAAAGAAAATAAAGTTCATGACATGAGTGAAGAATCAGGATTTGAAGATAAATTGAAAAATTGTTTAGAAAAGGAGAAGGAAAGTAGCGATTGTTCAATATTATTTACAGACCCCAACATAGAAAATTATTGTGAGAATATATCTAGAGATTATTATGAGCTAAATGATAAATGTTTTTATAGAGCAGCGATTTCCAGAGAAAGAGAAAATTTATGTGAGAACATTCAAGATAATGAATTAAAAAATAAATGTATAGAAGAAATCGAGATTTATATAGATTTTGAGGATGAAGATGAGATATAGAAATAAAAAAATAAATTCAAAGAGAAAAGTTAGCAAGATTTTTACAATCTCTATTTTAATCATTTTCTTATTTATTTTCTTTTCTTATAGTGTTGAAGCCTATCAAGAGAAGATGACTATGAAAGAGTGTTATTATAGTTTTGCAAAAACAGACAATTATGAAGATGTTGACTGGAGCCAATACTGGGATGAAAATACACAAAAAGGTATTTTTTTGAAGGTAGAGAATAAAAACTTAGATTTGGGAGAGAATGAAGATCCTGAATATAAATATACAACTTATCAGGAAGAAAGAGAATATTATACTCCTCTTGAGACAACAAGCGAAATATCTACTATACCCATATTACAAGTTGATGAAGGGAATAATTATGTCTTTATTAATTGTACTTATAAGGTAGGAGATTTTAGAGTTTTCCCACTTGATTTAAGAGCAACTCATGGAAGTGTTAGAATGAGTCACGACTTTAATCTTTTAAAAGAAGTAGTTACTAATACTATCCCTACTGATTATAGTCACAACAGAATTGAATCTGATTATGATGAGAGCATCCATTCTAGACAAAGTACCCCTATTTTAAGATCCCAAAGGGATAGAATTAGATACATCAATAATGAAGTTGATGAGGATGCTTCATGGACTGATGGTTTTTACCCAAATACAGAGCCAAAAATTATAACAAGAATGTCAGTTAAGGATTTTCCGACAGGACTTTATGAAGCAATTTCTCTTATAAGAGAAAATGATCATAATAGATTAATTTCTCCGGGATGGAAAACTTATTTTTACATAAATTCAACTACTAAAGATACAATAGATTATTTAACACCAAGAGCAATTAATTGGCAGTTTACAAATGAGGAAACTGGAGATACTTTTTCTCGAGGAGATAGTGGAAGTTATTTTTTTATTGTAGAACATGGAGATAATATTACTGTAGATTTTTCTTTTAAAAACGAATTTGATTTTCCATTAGATAATATTAAAATTACTACAAGTCTTAATTCAATAAATCAAGGTCGTGGAGGAATTATGCGAAGCGGAACTGATTTAACTCGTTGGAAACATACTGAATTATTTGAGGATTTGAATTTTGATGCATTTGAAGAAAAAACACTCACTTTTAGCAAACCACTTCCAGAAGGAGGTTATGCCTTTCCAGATTTAAGAGGAGAATACCGTATTTTTTCTGAATATGCCCAAGCAAGTGTTGCATGGCCAAGGTTTGGATCAGATAGTGTGAACTATTTGGGATTTGATAAT
>PWGL01000020.1 GCA_003554465.1 Candidatus Pacearchaeota archaeon | reverse complement strand
TCTTATTTTTTTCTACAGGTATTCCTCTACCGTTATCTTCAACAGTCGCGGAATTATCTTTATGAATAATTACCTTAATTTCATCACAATATCCTGCTAAATTCTCGTCTACAGAATTATCTACTACTTCATAAACAAGATGGCGAAGACCTTCCTTGCTTGTTGAACCTATATACATAGCGGGTCTTTTCCTTACTCCTTTCAGACCACCAAGTACAGTAATATCTTTACCGCTATAATCTGATTTTTTGCTTTCCTTAGCCATTATAGATTAGCAACACTTTATTTTTTCCTCTTTTCATAGTTAAATATGACTACCCCTTTAAAAACCTTTCTCCTAATATTTGTACTTTAGAGAGCTTATAAGGGGCAATTTTAAAACAACACTTTTAAGATAATTGAAATTTAATACATACTTTATAATATATATTTTATGAAATATAGTTTATGAAATATAGTTTATGAAATATATTTTATATAATAACCTTGTTATTTCTGTTTATTACTATTTTTTCCTTTTTTCTCACTCTTTTTCTCACTTGATTCTTTCTTCTTTACTTTATTTTCACTTTTCTCACTCTTTTTGTTTGTTGAACTTTCTTCTTGCTTCTTATTCTTTTCATTTGATTTGTCTTCTTTTTTGATTTCATCTTTTTTCACTTCTTCATCTTTTTCCTCTTTAACTTTCAATGCCCACTTCCTCTTTTTTCTTTTCATTTCCGCATTTTTTCTACATTTACTGCTGCAGTAATTGTAAATTTCGCTAGATTTGCTATCTATAACTGTAACCCCTTTATGTTTTAAATAATCTTTAGAACAATATGTGCATTTAGGCATTTTAACTAAAAGCTCCTTTTGACACTTTTGGTTTAATTCTTCTTGCTTCAATCTCGGTTTCTCTTAACATTAATATATCGCCTTCTCTAACAGGTCCTAGTACATTTCTTCTCATATCTCTCCCTTTTTCTCTACCTGCCAAAACCTTACATTTTACCTGTGTAACTTCCCCTTTAAATCCTGTTCTTCCCACAATAACTTCTACAGTTGCAGGAACACTTTCTCTTTTCTCTGCCCCGCTACCTCTAGACTTTGTCTTATTCTTGCTACCTTCATTTCCTTGTTTTTTCTTGCCCATTTTAGAAATATTTTATTATTTAGGTAATTTTGCCTCACCTTTATCTATAACTGCTATAGAAGATGTCTTAACTTTAAGTCCTGCTGCGGCACCCAATTTCTCTTTTGAGTCAGCTTTCTCGCAAGGAATTTTCTTTTCCTTACACAGTATAGGTATATGTTGGATTATTTCTTTTGGTTCAACATCTTCTGAATAAACTACCATCTCTGCTTCTCCTCTTTCTATTGCCTTGGTAGTTTCATTTATACCTTTCTCTATCTTACCTGTCTTTCTCACATCTTCTACAATTTTATATATATCTGCCATTTTAGTCTCCTTAATTTAATTATTCGAGAAGCTTTTGCCTCCCTTAATGATCATAGGCTTATTTTAATCCGAACATTTAGGTTTATAAATCTTTTTATAGTTTTTGATTTTTTGTCAGGTATTAGTTACTTATTTTTCTTGCTTTTCTTCTTAATCTTTTCCCCGGATTTCTTACTTTTCTTCTTCCCTTTAGAAATTTCTTTTCCTGAAGATTTTGCAACTTCTTTTAATGCATCGTTAAAATTTTTCTTAGTTATTTTCAATTGTTTTTTCTTAGAACTTTTCCCTTTCGAATAAATTTCTTTAATGGCATTAATTCCCGCGTTTCTTGTTATGGCTTCTATTTCGGCTCCAGTCCAACCGTCAGTTTTCTTAGCATATTCTTTTAGGTTTATAGCTTTGTTAAGAGGCATTTCTCTAGTATGGACCCTAAAGATTTCTTCACGTGTCTTTTTATTAGGTATATCCAAATTTACAATTGAGTCAATTCTTCCCGGCCTTAATAATGCAGGGTCAACTAAGTCTTTCCTATTTGTTGCGGCAATAACCATAACTCCCTCTAATTCTTCAACACCATCTAATTCAGATAATAATTGATTAACTATTTTTTCAGTTGAATCATTCATTGAAGAGCCCCTAGATTTTGATATGCTGTCAAATTCGTCAAAGAAAATTATTGAAGGGGCAACCTGCTTGGCTCTTTTGAAAATTTCCCTAATCTTTTTTTCACTTTCTCCTACCCACTTACTCACTAGTTCTGGACCTTTAATTGATATGAAGTTAGCGTTAGCTTCATTTGCTACTGCCTTAGCTAATAAAGTCTTACCTGTTCCTGGAGGTCCAGATAATAATATACCTTTAGAAGATTTAATTCCTGCCTTTTCAAATAGGTCGGGTCTAATTAATGGCAATTCAACAAGCTCTCTTAACTTATCTTTAGCCTCTTTTAGGCCTCCTATATCATTCCACCTGATATGTGGCTTATTAATTGAAACCTCTCTTAATGCTGAAGGCTCGACAAATTTCATCGCTTCAAAGAAATTCTCTCTAGAAACTTTTATCTTATCTAATATTTTGGTAGGGACTTTTTCCTGCAAATTTCTCAACTCTCCGAAATATGGCTTAACAGATTTTAAGCCTGCTTCTTTACATAATGCTTCTATGTCTGCTCCTGTATAACCTAATGTTTTCTCAGATATCTCATCGAAATTTACATCTTTATCTAAAGGCATACCTCTTGTATGAATTTTCAAAATTTCTTTTCTTCCTTCTTCTGAAGGAGGATTTATTTTTATTTCTCTGTCAAATCTACCTGGCCTTCTTAACGCTTCATCAATATCATCTGGTCTGTTGGTGGCAGCCATAACAACTACCTGACCTCTTGATTTTAATCCGTCCATTAACGAGAGTAATTGAGATACAACTCTTTTTTCTGTTTGGTCTGTTCCCTCGCCTCTTTTAGGTGCTATAGAGTCAATTTCATCGATAAAAATAACTGCGGGAGAGTTTTTCTGAGCATTTTCAAACACTTCCCTTATCTTTTTTTCACTCTCACCATAATACTTTGACATTATTTCGGGGCCTGCGATTGAGTAAAATGAAGAGTCTGTTTCAGTTGCTACTGCCTTAGCTAATAAAGTTTTTCCGGTTCCCGGAGGTCCAGACATTAAAACTCCTTTCGGAGCTCCAATACCTAATCTTTGGAAAACTTCTGGATGATTCATAGGGAGTTCTATCATTTCCCTAACCATCCCTGTTTCTTCTTTTAGGCCTCCTATATCTTCATAAGAAATTCCTGTATAATGCTCTTCTGCTTTTGACTGGACTTTAGATGAAACAACTAATCTTGTAGATGGCTTTACAATTACTGATTCTTTAGGGGTTGTTTTAGAAACAATATAACTTAGTTTTGTTCCAAAAACGTCAATAACTATTTTCTGGCCTGGAGTAAGAGGTTTATCTAGTAATTTGCTATGGAAATACTCTTTTGGGTCGTCACTAAACCTAACTTCTTGCATTGGAGATATTGTAATTGATTTTGCTACTTTAGCTTTAGTTGGCTTTACTTCAACTTTCTCACCTATAGAGGTGTTTATATTTGACCTCGTTGTTCCGTCAATTTTCACTATCTTTTCGTCACTTTTTGTTCTCAAAACTTTAACAACTGTTTTCTTATCACCTTCAACAGGCTTTATTTCTATTAAGTCTCCCGAAACAACACCTATCTTTTCCATTAAACCTGAAGGTATTCTCGCTATCCCTTTATCTATATCTTCCTGTATAGATTCTACAACTTCTAACTCTATTTTTTTATTTTTCTTTGTCATTTTTTATTGAATTTTATCTCTAAAATCCCATTTTTTAGTTTATAATCATACTTATTTTTATTAGCATTTTCGGGAAGAGATTTTCTAACGTTACTTTCTTGTGAGAATTTTTCTTTTAGGTATGACTGAACTTTCTCTAGATTTTTCTTTTTAGCGATAACCTCTATTACCCTGTCATTAACATTGACTGTAATATCTTCTTCTTTATAGCCCGGCAATTCAAAAATAACATAAATTTCTTTATCTGTTTCGATAAAACTACCAGTTTTATTGTCTCCTCTAGGTGTTATCCTTCTAGAGCTTCTTCCCCCTCCTCTACTTCCTCTCACACCTCTAGCTGACTGCCCGAAAAATTCTCTTACTATATCCTCAAAAGGGTCATTTCCAAATGGGTCCATTTTATAAAAAATATTATTTAGTATAAAATTAAGTAGTGTTCCTTTTTTAAATTTTATTGTTTTCAAATTATGTTATATTATTCACTATAATCTAACATTTTCTTACGTGTTCTTACATATTTATAAACTTTTCTGAATAATTTTTTAATATGGAAAGGTTTAAATAGTTGTTTTTTGTTTTTTAGATAATACTACTTATAATAGTATAATCAAAAATGAAAAAAACAAACAAAAAACAGAAAATAATGGGTTTAAGCCCAAATCAGGAAAGGATAATGTCTATTTTGGAATATAAAAAGATTGACATAATAAAAAGAAAAGATATTATTTCTTTAATAAAAAAACATTTAGAAATCAAGGATATTTCAGATTTAATAACAAAATTACAAAACAAAAAGAAAATTGTTCCAATAAAAAAAAGTGTTTATATGGTTGTCCCTTTTTTTGCAGTAGATAGAAAATGGGCACTGGACCAATTTAGAATTATAGATTATTTATTAGATGAATACTATATCGGTCTTTACAATGCCTTTAACCTTCACGGATTCACAGAACAAATCCCAAATAAAACCTTTGTCTTCAATACAAAATATTCTGCAGATAAAAAAATTCTTCATTATAAATTTAAATTTTTTAAAGTAAAAAAAGATAAGGAAACCTTATTCTAAAGAAACTGTCGCCCTTCCTGAAGAACAAATACAAAAGTTTCTTGATTCTCTTGA
>PWGL01000038.1 GCA_003554465.1 Candidatus Pacearchaeota archaeon | reverse complement strand
TGCATGTTTGGTGAATACCGGCCCCAGGGCCAGGCAGGGCCTCTAAGAATTGAAAAGTATAAGACAGGCAGTAAAAAATCAGAATAACCAGTATTCCTTTTTTATTCTGTTAATAGTGGGCAGGTCCGGCACAAAAGGGTTGGCTGGTGGTGAACCTGGCTTAAGTGGTTTAATTTTCAAGGGTATGCCGCTGACTTTTTTATTATAGGCTGCAATCATAAGATGCTCTAAGCTCAGTACATCCTGAATATTGTAGGCAAGTAGTGTTTCCAGAGACTTTGTCTTGCGCTTTTTCTTGTAATCATTCCATAAAAGTACGGCAAAATATCCGTCCACATCTTCTAGACATCCTTTCCGGCCTATACCCAGCTGCTGTTCACAGGACTTGAGACCTCCGGTATAGCCAAGCCCCTTCAGGATATACCTTAAGTCAAGATGAGCGTGCTTAATACTTATTCCCAGATATTTCTCAATGAACGGGACATCGAATGTCTTGCCGTTATAGGTCACTATGACCTTGTACTCCATGATGTCATGACTGAACTCATCCAGATTTTTACCGTTGATGTAGTGTTTGATTTCATTACCGTCATACAGGGCAATGGTGGTGATAATATCCCCATAATCACCAATGCCGGTAGTTTCTATGTCAATATACGCTGTTGCGTCCTGATACTCCCTGAACAGCCGCCACTGCTCTCCAGTTGGCAAGTTGTCGCAAAAATACCTAGCCTCGCCATTTTGCATTTTCTCAATAGACAGGTGAATATGTCTGCCAATGGCCTGCTGCCGGGGTGGCTTTAAAAAGGCTGGAGGAGACTGGATGAATTCCTTCATGGTCCTGATTCCGGATGTCCAGATCTTTTTCTCAGTAAGCAGTCCAATGGTGGGAATGTGTACAAAACTATGATTAAGCATTGGTTTTCCTTGTATGTGAACATTACGCTCTTCTGAAAAGAGGACTAAGGACAGACCCCAAGATAGGTGCAGTAAATACCATGGAGTACCCCCCGAAAGCATACAGCGTATCTATCTAGTGTCCTGTCCCGTAAATTCTGTCCCGATTAATGGCAAAATTATTGTAAAAAATCACATCCAAGAGTTTAATCCATTATTGACGTGATTTCATGATAAATTATTAATATAGTTAGATTTTTTTGTTTAGATTGGGTTATAAACATATGGTAAAATATGTGCCACCCTGTTTGCTGAAAATAGAAGCTCTACTTATGGGACAGGATACTAGATAATTATCCAATAAATGATATTTTTAGTATAAACGGGTGTACCTAATTTATGGTTCTAAAGAATAAATGTTATCAACAAATTCTGCTACAGATTTTTTTATATCATCAGAATTATGGCTATTTAATTTTAAAACTTTAATAAATTTGCTTTGTTTAACTTTGCAAATTTTATCTTCCCCAAAAGAATCTTCAATTTCATCAGACTTTATTTGTTTGCCAGCACCTTCTCCACTTTTTGAATGTATGCCTGTTGTTCTTCTTAATAAGTGATAATTGTTGTTTTGATCTGAAGCTACCATACCAGCATTAGATTTTATTCTACCATCTTCATGCTCATAGCTAATATTAACCAGGATTGGTTTGTCAATTTTGTTTTTAAAAAACTTAAACATTATACGGTCATCATCTTTGTATTCATGTCTTGTGATAATAATATAAATATTATTATTGAGTTCAAAACGGTATTCATCAACTTCATATTCTTCTTTATTTCTGTCTCTATACTTTTCTTTAAATTGAAATTCTTTCATTTTATCCTTAAAAGAGTTCACTACTGAAATAATTTTGTTACGTTCAGGTATTTGCTGCATAAATATCTCCAATTATGTAAAAGATTGATTTGTTCATATATCATATATTTACCAGTTTAACTTATTCATTGTTAAAGTTTGTCAGTGGAAATTTAATATATTAAAACAGGTACTGGTATCATTTTAAACATTAAGTTAAATTAATTCACTATGGTACTTACTCTTTGCTCCAAAATTTTGCAGATATCGCCAAAAGTACCTGCAACTCGTGCTTGTATTTATAAACAAATTTTAAAAAATCTAAGTACTCGCTTTTCAGTTCACTAAGTGTTTTTGTCAGCCGCTTCTTATTGGAAAGATATCTGCTGGGATCATCAAAATATTGATGATATATGTCTCTGGCTGCTATATCCAAAATATAGAATACTTGTTCAGGGTGGGCTCCGAAAGGGATTAATATCTTGTCAACTTGTTGAGCGCCTTTTTTAGTGCCATAAACATTGATATAGTACCTGGCGTTAATCTCAATTATCAGTTTGCGTTTTGGAACAGAAGTATGCCACAAGACACTTCGACCGGTTTTAACGGATTTGCTTTTCCATTCTCCTGGCATCCCTTCTCCAAGACGTTTCAATTCCTCATGCAGGCAGTCAGTAGCTAACTGCAGCAAAAAGGCTTTAAGTTTTGAAATTTTTAAGGCGACTAAATCGTCTGGGTATGAAAGGTCTTTGAGGTAACAGAGCAGTTTGTAAAATGTAACTACATGCTCTGAAGTATTCTCTTGGGAGAATTTTTCCAGTATCAGGCGGACATCATCAATCCAGGACACCAATATCCAGTGTTTAAAATACTTCTTATTTGCACCACTTTTCTTACAACTTGGCTCCTGTCCGTTCATTGTTAGGTAAACATACTCCCTGACTTTAGCCCTCCCGAATTTGTCTTCAACAGCAAGATAATAATCTTCAAGCTGATAGGCTGAATCAGTTGTAAACAACTTATTCTCAATGACAAGAAAAATACTGTCATCAGCTCCAAGATCAACAAAAGCAATGTCACAATATCTTGCGCCTCTTCCAGTTTTTAGAACAGCTTCACCACTGAAATAAAATTCTCTGAGAACTGTTGAGTTAGAAATGGACAGAGTTCCTGGGGTTACTCCCGGCCCGCTTTTTCCAAACTTGAGGTGAGTCTTTCTTCGTGCATATGTACTTTCCTCTGCACTTCTCTTTTGGGCAATCATTTTTAGAAATTCATTGGCAAATCTGACTCCCAAGCCATGACTGGCCTTTGGATCAAGGAGCCAGGCAAGAGTATTGGAAAACCATGACTCATCAAGAGAACGACGGAGTATTATGTCACTTACACCATGTTTTTCATCGATAGCATTAATGTGCCTTTTAAAGGCATGAATCAGCTCTGGCTTGTTTATTATCTCAATATGCATCGGTTAGACCTCTCAAGGCAACCACTCAGGGGGCCGAAACCAGCCAAGGGGACTGTCCTGTCCCCAAGCCTGGTGCCAGCAATCTATACCAGGGACCCCCTGAATGATTATATTATTGATTTGTTGTAAAGTCTTTTGAGCAAAGATTTAATTAAGCCTTAAGCTGAAGTCAATCATAAAATATTTGTTTAGACATTCAGGGGGTGCGGTGGATACGGTACTGGACAGTGCAATTCCCCCTGAATGCGTATACTACTACTCCTCTTCTTCCTCTTCCTCGTCCTCTTCTTCAAGACTCTCCAGTGTATCATCAGCTTTGGATGCTATTTCATTGTCTTCATCATAGCTCAATATTTCAAGAACTTTTTTGCCCACCAACTGGTCTTCTGCCAGGGAGTATCTTACTTTGGGGTTTTCTGATCTGCATAGTTTCTCAGCCAGTATGCCTGGGTCGCACATGGAAAATGAATGCAGGTTGTCAGCCACAGTTTCAAGGATTTCATAGTCTTCGGTTTTTATCAGGCGAAAAATAGAGTTTTCCGTTATCATTTTCCGGGCCATGCGATTGGAAACCAGGTTTCTCAAAACATCTATCTGGTTGTCTTCAATGAGAATTTTGACAATTTCTCTGCTGATGGAGTTCCGTCCTGCCACTTCCATCCTGGCTTGCGGCATGGGCGACCTGGCAAATTCAGCAGCTATCTTGTTAAATTGTTTTTTGTCAGGAATGCTGAAAAGAATATCTTCAGCTGCTTTATGCCCCAAGGTTGCACTTTTACCGTTTACAGTGATTTTGACTTCAAACATTGGGTACCTCCTCGTTTAGATGATTTTTGTGTGATGTTAAGGGGTAGATATGACCATCGGCGTCTCTGTGCGCTATAATATGTTGCCCCCTTTAATCATATCGTCCTTGCCTTGAGATTGAAGATAACTCTCGAGCATGACGGAACCGGTCATAGTTGGAAAAAATCAGGAAATATTTTAAATTATAGTTAGGATGATTCCTCAAGAATATCTTCAGAGCAGGGTGGATGTGGTTCCTCGCAGCGCCTTGCGACCTGAGTTGCGCCAGCGGATCCTGGAGGAGGTCAAGTTCCTGTGAGGGATCAGTCGCTGTATATCAGGGATATAATAGCAACCATTGAAAGTATTGAGGCTTTTATAGTTGATATGGATTGTCAATCTTTTCTACATGATGACAAGACCCAAAGCGCTGTTATCCGCAAGTTGGAAATAATTGGAGAAGCGGTCAAGCAACTGCCCACTGAATTTCTGGAAAACTATCCTCATATTCCCTGGAAACAAATTGCGGGCTTGCGTGATGAGTCGATCGATTTTTATCTTGGCATGGACCCAGAGCTGATTTGGCGCACAATAAGAACAAGGCTTCCAGAACTTAAAAAGACTCTGCAAAGTATTCAATGCCAGGATTGTCCGGTTAAGAAATTGCAACCGCTCAATTAGGTAAGTATTCAGGGAACGCCGGAACCGGCCAGGGGACAGTCCCCGCGACACCTTTCCTGCACAATACACAAAGTACAGTCGCAAAACTTGGTAAAGCTGCATAATCAATACTTATACGATGATTAACGATAGTATCAGAGTGTTGATGGAAAAATATTCAATACCAGTCGCTGGACTCCAGGGAGTGTGGCCATTTTAGGCGAAGCAGGATCTGCCGGATCACCTGACAGTTGCGTGTGCGCGGATGCTTTCA
>PWGL01000139.1 GCA_003554465.1 Candidatus Pacearchaeota archaeon | reverse complement strand
GATGCCTTCCTCATGGAGTTGTAAAGGTCCACATCTCTGCCAAACAATATGTCCTTCACACCTTCTTTAAGATCTTCATCTTCAGCAACCACATTTGGCTTCAAACCAAACAGATCCTCGATCTCCTTCTTTATTTCCCTGTTTACGATGGTGTCCCTCTTGTATAACTTAACGATCTTGGACCGTGGTATGCTACCTTTAGGTAAACGAATACCGTCCAGCGATATATATGAACCATCAACTACCGATTGGTTTACGACCTTAAAACCTTCATCCCAAACCGGCTCATCCCTGCTATCATCATCCGTATCCTCATCCGTAAACGTGTTGATTTCTGACATCGATAGATAATCAATTGATGCATATTTAAGACTATGCACCTTTTGTTGTACCTCAAACACCACCTACCGGATGGGCTATTGTGTTCCTAATGATGGAACACAATAGTGTGGTGGGGTCTGCTTACAATCATCTCGATCTTCTAATAACCTTGAACCGATTATAATTTGGTGTTTCTCTTGAACCTATCTCAGCCAACCAATTCGCCATCACGATGTCCTTGTGACCTGCAGACGTCGTTATCTTATCATCCTCATCGATGGATAGTGAATGTAGTTCATGAACGTACTTATCGGCCAAACGTCGCGATCTCGGTCCGTATGGAATAGAATATTTACCATTCTCGAATAGTACCCTTATAGATGGAACTCCTATCTGTTTAGTGCTGCGTTCTGCACCTGTTTGATATCCCTTAACCGGTAGGTCAGTTTCATTCTTTAAAGAACCTGGCAGCACGTCCTGATATTGATTGTTCTCGATCATTATCTTGTCATATGAAAAGAACTTGTGAAGATCCAAAATCTTGTTCGCTTGATTGGAAAAACTCACACCCCTCTTCCTGAATATATGCAGCACCTTTCTGTTCCCGAACTCGTCAACCCCAAGTGTAAAACAAACGAAGTAGTCGGCGCCCACGTTAGCAGACGTAGCCAGGTCCACCCCGAGGAATGTTTGCATATCACTTAACCACGTAGGTCTTTCTTCATATATGTTCAAAAACTCGAAAGATCTATCCAATGCCGGCTCTAACAATTCGATAGGGAATATCGAATCTGCCTCTGATATGACTTCGTTTTGAAATTGACGGTGGAATGCTACGGATTTTATCTCATCCATCCTTGCCATCAAACTATCCCAATCCCACTTATCCTCCCATAGAACCTTCTTCTTATCCCAATCGAGGACCGCTCTGTATAATTTATGGAAGTAGACGCCATCGTTGATTATTTCATTGTAAAGATCTAAATCGTGTTGCAGCGTACCGATCACAATTATCTGTCCACCATCTTCTTCAAGGAAATTGGTGAGCACTTCCTTGAACCACCATCTCGACTTCTCTCTCTGTGTTTCACTAAAACAATCGTCACGACTGATGATATCATCGCATATGATCAAGTCTGAACGATCCCCTAACTGTGTGCTGCCAAAACCATAACCACTCATCGTCGGATCTTTGCTGTTTATAGTTCTCTCAACGACGAATTGACTTCCCTGCCACGGCTCACCAACGAAAGGACCGTAGTCGTCTATCAGCATCTGGTTGTTCTCAAGTTCGTATTTTATTGCTGATAGGTACTTGTACGACTGCTTCTGCGTGTCTGCGATGTGGTGTATCCTTATGTTTGGATCAAGACAGATCTTCCACAGCGGATAGATAACACTGAAGAGACTGCTCTTTGCATGATCTCTCGGAGCAAGGAATAAACATCGTGGATATTTCATCGCTGCGCTTACCATTTCACGATGGAATGGTGGAGAATCTACCTTCGTGACATGTGGCAGATAACACCTTGCGAATGTTAGAGGGTTCAAACTCGTTAACGACTTTCTAAGACCAGGGCTAAACGCTCCCCATACCTGCTCATTGGATATCTCGTCGTTCTTGAGTTTCTGTAATATTTCACTCGACTTCTTCATCGTCATCAAAACCCGCCATCGCCAACGCGAGTTTCTTTAGTTCATCCGGTTCAAAATCATCTGCAGTTAATTCACCGCCATCTGTCTTTATCTCAAGACGTTCTGGTTCTTTGTGCATCAATCCGAGTTCCTGCTTGGTCTCCTTTATCTGCTCCAACAACTCTGATGCCAGCATTATCTCCTTTCTTGTCATGCCGGCTACCTTAACTATAACCTTTAACCTATCTGCACGGTTCTGGTTCTCTCCTAAAGCAAGGTTCCAATCCGCCTGTAACTCGTCTATATCAAGACCGAATATTTCCTCTAACCTCCTTTTTTGATCTTCATATAGGTTCATCTGCTCGATTATTACGTTCAGCGCCTCTCTCTTCTCCTCGACTTCCTTCTTAGTTATCTCTGACTTGATGATCTTGTCCGGAACAACGTATCTATTGTAAAAATACCTCAGTTGCCGCATAGTTAGTTCTATGTCGTACCTGTCTTCAATCAATTCCTTGTAATCTGTAAGGTTTTCATCTTCCTTCTTCTTCTTCAAAACATCGATGATCTCGTCGCTATAACCAGATCTGTGAATAATCGTGTTCTCTTTTTTGGATCCCATGTAACTTACATCGTCAACCACATTAATTAAAGTTGTGCGACGGTCTGTTGCGTGGCGGAGGAGATGCGGCGCAGCCGTAGTCCGCAGCCCGCTACCGACCAGTCGCTAACGATACATCGCACCCTCGGGCTCTTCCCTCGATAACTCACCTGCATCACCACTATCTCCCTTATCCATACCAGCCATACCGGTCAGCAATTGTTTGAAAGCGTCTCGTAGTTCACCCACGGATTCCGTCAATTCTTGGATCTCATCCCGGAGTTCCCTGTTATTGTTCTCCACCTTCATCCCCAACTCCGCAAGATATCCTACCTCCGTCAGAGCCTTAGCCAACTCGCTGTTGCCCTCTAAACTACCCATGTCAGGGTGCAGTTCTACCTCACCCCTGCTCTCGTCAGTGTACATGTGTGGAGTCTTAACGTGATCTCGAAGACCTTCGTGGACCAATGTAAACTTACCCTCTCCAGATCTCTTCGGGAAAGAAAGTTCGTAACCGTGCCCCTGGAGGAATGAGTATACTATCCAACTCATCTCATCGCAGGCTTTAATCAAGTTCTCCGGTCGCTTCTTCGAAAATGCTAATCCCGGAGAAGTCACTTTCGGGCGGAGAACTGCAGTCACTCGATCCCTGCCGATAGTTAGTTCGAGTGTACCACGGTTGCCCTCGTCTGTACCGTGGTTGCCGAACTTGTACACCCTCTTCACCACGCCATGCCTTAACTCGTACTCCTTGGACCAATCTATCCGATCTATCTCCGGCATGTGCGACACTTCATAACGGTAGTATAGCGGCGAATGAAGGTCGAAAAGAGAGATATCCTCCTGCACCCTGTCCGTGATTTTTTTGTCGCTCGTGCTTAGTCCTCCGTTGTTCTTTAAATACTCTATCCCTTTCTGTGTTGGAGTATAGATGTTTCCGTTACCTACCGATAGAGACCGGTATAACTTAGACTTTTTCTCATTGTACTTAACAAAACCATCTTCCTTCAAGATCTTGATGTGGTATGATACGTTTTGCCTCTTCAATTCCAATTTCTCGGCGATATCTTTCACGATCAAGTAGTTCTCGAGGTCTTCGCCGAGGTTGTTGATCAAAACGTTAATAATAGCACTACGTCCGCTAAATTTTTTTGTCGCTCGTGCCTGACGGTGTGTAAAATTATTTGTCGTACCATCGGCAGCATGTGTTAAATTAGAATGTTTTTTCGGCATGTTTATCGGGCTGCTATAACGTGGTGTTTTAATAAAAGATTAACCCCAAGCCCCGGTGATAAACATACCGAATGAGGTATAGCCGGGACCAGGGGTTTGATTGAAGAGTATTATAAGCCTATATAACCATTATCCAACATATTTCCAGACCACAACTCCGTTCCTCTTCTTTCCCGTACTCTTTATCTTTGCCGAATAATTGCAGTAACCTGATATCTCATTCGGTGTCCAATTCCTTCTCTTCATCACTGCGTTTATGTCGTGTGACGTTCCCTTTCCTATATCCTTCATCGCTTCTTCCACATATTTTAGTTTGTACTTCGTCATGTTCTCGGTCTCCTATATCAAAAAAAGAAAGGTGTTTGGATCTTATCAGTATTTCTTGTCCTTGAACTCATCGATCTCTTTATTCTGAATATCGTCTATGTTTACCATCTTCTTCACCTTCTCTTCTCTTCTTCACCTTCTCTCTCGCATCTCCGTCTAACACTATCGCCTCGTAAGCATAGTTCGGTGCTCCGTTATACATAAACCTCACCAGATATTTCATCGCTCTATTTAACGTTCCATCTGCTCGACCTGTCGCATTCATCAGATCGTTGTCGGTGAAATACTTGACAAAATGTCCTGCCGGTCTACCGTGCTCCAGATAGGCATATACCGAATAACAAATGTTGGCTACGTGCTTGACCTCTTCGTCTGTCCACTCGTCTTCTTCCATTATCGCGCTATCTCTCATATAATCAACGATGTCTCCAACCGTCAGGTCGTGTTCGAGCCATTTCCGTACTAACATCTCTCCTACTACTCTTTCACTCATTTGTCCACCTCTCCGAGCTTCTCAAATCTTTCCTCTCTATCCTTCTTAACTTCTTCTAAGTTTTCTATACATTCTTTATAAACTGATAACTTCTCTGTCGCAACTACACTATTGTATTCACTATACATATTCACCTGTGCCATCAAGTATCCGATTTTATTATCGATTATATCTGGGCTCTTTAAATTCTTCTCTACTTCCTCGTATTCATATTCCATTTTTATCACCTGTTCGGGTCCAAAGGACCTCCTTTCTCTACTATCCTCCAAATCCTGCCCTTGCTATCCCTTAACAAAGTCAGGTCGGGTCGGTTCTTCAATATCAAACTCACTAATTTAGCGTCACTCAGTTTCGACACCT
>PWGL01000122.1 GCA_003554465.1 Candidatus Pacearchaeota archaeon | reverse complement strand
TTAAAAACTTCTTCTCCGCATATACAGCAGTACGTAATGTAAATATCATAAGATTTCTTTGGTTTATATTTTGTTTCATATTCTCTTGTTTCTCGTTTTAATACAAAGTGCTTTTCATTACTGCATTTTTGACATATAATATACATTATCACAACCTACCTTTTTTTGAGCTTCTTTAAGGCCGACATCTGTTGCGGAAACTTTTGCTCTATATTCTCTCATTTTACCTCATCCTTTGCGTATCGCTAATTAATATTAAACCTGAAAAAAATATAAAAGTCATTGCAGGTAAAACGGCAAAAACAGGGGGCAAATTATATATCAAATATAATGTTATAAGAAAAACCATGAAAATATATATTGTTTTTTTAATTATCATCGTCATCATCCTTAAACTTTTTAATATGTACTCTCAATTTTGCGGTTGGCCAATCATAAAACTTAAAATTATAAGGATTTGGTTCATATATCCCGCCAAGCATTTTTAAAATGACACGAATTGGTCTTTCTAATCTTTTCATAAATTCTTCATAGTCTGTCTCGGGTCGTTTGGTAATTTCGTGTTGTACAACAACAGAACCATCAGATTTTTCGATATATTTTACATTGTGCTTTTCCGCATATTCTTTTGCGGTCATTCTATCACCTCCGAACGCTACATATAATAACATACTTTGTATAAAATGTCAAGACATATTTTCTTTTTCTTTTTCCAACCACGCATAAACGGTCGGCCGACTAACACCCAACCGCCTAGCGATAGAAACTGTGCTCAATCCCTTATACAACATTTTTGATATTTTACCTTCAATATATATAAAACTACGATTATGTTGCAAATCTAAAAACGTGAATGGAGCTTCATCGTGTTGGTTCACTGGCCTGTCTAAAGAAACCGTGGGTACTTCTTTTTTCTTTTTGCGCAACAAGTCATATTTGTGATTTTCTAATAACTTAACGAGATGGGTTGAAAATTTGGCTTTTTCTGGCTTGTAGGTGTCGCACGCTTTTAGATATATCATGCTGGCCTCTTGAAACATATCTTCTTTGTCGCCGAGACCTACTCTTACATAATTATTGGCGTGCTTGTGTAACATTTTATAGTATTTCATAAAATGTTCGTCAGTTTTTAATTTTAATTCGCTCATGATATCCCTCTTTTATCTTGGTGTCTTGAATTGCCTTTTCTAACTTTTGCTTTGCAATACGAAAATCAATATTATTTTCATACATATACGAAAGTGTAGATTTTTCATCTATTTTTGCAATCGCGTGTTTGAACACATCCTTGTGTTTTTCGTATAAATCTATTAAATCAACATAAGTATCGTATTCTTGTATCAATTCTACACCGTCAAATTTTTCCTCTTTTAGCTCTTTTACGATATCCTTTATTTGACCCTCGAGAACATTAAGGTACGTTTGTAAGGGCAAAATTTCGTCTTGTGTTTTCTTGTAGGTTCGCACTAGTTCTTTAAGTTGTCTTCTTTTTTCTTCGCTTGCTTTTTGGTCGTATTTTGACATATTCTGTTCCCCCTTTTGAGCATTGTTGCATTGCTGTTTCTATAACATTAACAGGATATCTTTTCTTTGCTTTTGCTTCCGAAAATTTGTATGTGAGGCCAGCGAAAAACACATCGGGATGTTTTTCTTCCATAAGTTCGTTATCTAATTTGTGTTTCTTCTCAATAATACAATCATATTCATAACTGCTATACTTTTTCTTGTCCTCCTCTTGCATGAGGTTTAATAGATATTGTCTTGCTTGTTTTTCTTGTCTTTCTAATTTCTCACGCTCGCTTTTGAGATAGACTACGTCATTAATTGCTTTGTCTAGTTCTTTGATATTATCACTCCTTTGTTATATTATGTAGTATTTATATATACTACAAGTGATTATAGTTTACATATATAAAAAACTGTAGTAGTATATATATATACTACGTTAATATATATAGACCAAACCACTAAATAAACTACCTACAATTTTGGTCTCTCAAAAATAGTTCGTACTCATACAATTATTTTGATTTTTGCGGTTGGTTTTTTTCTTATTTTCCACATATATAATAACATATATTTGTCCGAAAGTCAAGACCAAAAAATTATAATTTTGTCTTGACAAACGGTGAGTTTTGTGTTATTATGTAGTCAGAAAACAAAAAAGGAGGGTTTTGATGCTTTCTTATGAACCAATCAATGTGAAAAACTATTATCATTATCTTAAGCGTTTTGAAGACCAACTCGACGATTTTGAAAAAGAATTTGTTAAATTTTACGAAGAGAATGAGGGTCGAGTAAGATTTGACACAGAAACAGGGAGATTTGTGAGTTATGAAAAAGAAGAAAAAGGCTAACACAGACCATATTGCGCATCAGGTAAGCGTATCAGGCACAGGAAAACATAAGAACAAAAAAGCATATGATAGGAAAAAAAATAAAAAAATCGCAAGAAAACACTTGACAAAATATCGCTGATATGTTATAATGTATTTGACGGATTGTCGGAACCCTGACGTTCGGTAACCATTATACGGCGCAACAGTTCTGTTACTGCCCCATGCGCTTATGGTACGTTATACAAAAATGCCGTTAAGCGTTACTAGTGCGTGGCATACAAAAAACGTACCAAATAATATGCTCCTCATTCTTATTATTATGGTCACAACACAAATAGCGGAACCTAATAGTAAGAACATGGAGCTTTAAGTATTCAAGGGGGATATTATAGTCCCCTCTCCCACGATAAGAGACGGTTGCCTCCCCGTCTCTTTTTTATTATTTTACAAAAGGTCTTGACTTTTGGTTGAAAATATGTTATTGTTTAGGTAGAAAATATCAAGGAGGGAATATGATGCCATTTGTAATTGACCATACGAGCGTCGAAGCGCATATTGAGATTTCATGCGAACATTGTGGATATGCAGGATTTACAGTAGAAAGATTGGAAGATTGTTTGGACGGAACTTTTGGATTATCAAACACTAATTGTCCTGAATGTGGAGAAGAAATCGAAAACGAAATGGTAGAATAAGGAGGATAGAATATGAATTTCCACGCGATTAATGGATTGTACCACGAACCCTACTATATTGAGATTTTGGAACATAATGAAAACGGTGACGTTCATGGATATTGGTTGTTATCCATGGAAGATAAATTGACTAAAAAGAAGAAATACTACAAAACACCAACACCCTTTATTTTGGATGCTTTGGAGATGCAACAAGCAGGAAAACTCGAAGAGTACAAGGAGAAAGGAGAATAAATAATGGTTTATATTTATGAGGGAATGAAAGTATCGAAAGCTTTTTTTAACAAGAAATTAAAAAAGGTAGCACCCGACGATATAACAACAAGCTCTACTTGTTTATCGTCACCTGGGGGTACTATATTAAACGGCCGTTATTTTCAAAAATATGACGTTGACGAGGTTATTGAAGATATTGGAGAATTGTACAATTTAGGTGACGATATGTTGTTAGATTATTTAAAAGAACGATTTAATTATCATGAAACAATTAAACTTATTATTGAAGAACTTTTGTTAAAATGGAATGAAATTTTACATAACTCTGAATTGAATTATGAAGACGAGAAATATATAAACAGTATCAGAAAGGTTTATTTTCATTCTATGGAAATGTTGCTATCTATGGTTGCTGAAGAATTGGATTGTAAAATTGAAGATGTTACAGAAAAAGATATTTTAGAAAGTTCTTGACATTTTATGATAATTTTGTTATTGTATAGATATAAAAGGAGGGTTTTTATGGATACTAAAAATGCGGTACGCGAACTAAAAGAAACGTTATTTAATGTTTATACTTTTGATACTATTGAGGAGCTAATCAGAGGACACCTACGGGAAAACGATAATAATGTTTTGAAGTTACCAAGTGAAAGTTTTTTTCAGGAACTAGACCTGAAGGGTGAATGTTCAGGAGAAGACATTGCCAAAAAAGTACATCGCGGGCGTTATAATCCTAATTTATTACATCATGCTTATGATTACAATAACAACATTGTTAGTTATACTACCGAGGAATATGTACATGCACTTAATAGCTTTTTAGAAGATGCGTTGGAACACATGTATAACAGGGTAGTTAGTGAATTATATTCGAATGTAGAAGAAAATCGACAAAATTTTATTAATGATAATATAGCTTTTCTTCCCTGTTCCCTTTTAGAGACAAAACCTATTATGCTTACTTATGTTGTTTTAGAGAAATTGTTGTATCATGTTATGTTTTATTCGATAGGGCTTAAATTAAACAATTTATATATAAAGGCTGTTATTTCTACCATTCACGAAGAATATTTAGATTTTCAAAATATGATTGATACATTGTTAGAAAGCGCTATGTATGATATTGGACATGATATCGAAAATATACAAACCTTATATGAGGAATTAATGGAAGCCGAAAACTACGGAGAAATTTGTAGTACAGCAAGACAAATAGCGCTTGCTGTTGAGCGCATCTTAAACATGAGGGAATAGAACACAAGACGGTTTCTTTTTGACCGTCTTTTTCTATGAATAGTTTGTATACAAAACATTAACCGAAAAAAACTATTGACTTTTACTTTAATGTGTGTTATAGTGTGAACGTAAGATAAAAAAATAGGAGGCGTTACGATGAAAAAGGATTATTATGTGGACGATTATCGCGTAAGCAAAGAACGTTTCATGCGAAAGGTTTTGGAGCGAGCTATGATAGTCGCTGATTTCCAAAACCAAGAAAAATTCGAAGAAACAACGGTCGATTGGATGGATACCATTATCGATGGTTCTCGAAAAGGAAGCGGGATTGAAGTGGCAGGCACTAATTTCATGATTGAAAAAAAGGAGGAATAAGAATGGAATATTATTATATGATAACTCGTCAGGTAGTGGAGGCTACCGCGCACGGCGTTGTCGGCGTTGATACAGCCGACACGCTCGATGTTTTTTTACTCGAAGAGGAAGCCCGAGAGTCT
>PWGL01000056.1 GCA_003554465.1 Candidatus Pacearchaeota archaeon | reverse complement strand
AGTTACACGGAATAAAGCATTACGCTTTGTAAACGGCATGGTTCTGCTGGATATAAATTAATTTAGGAGCAGGTGTCTGAAGCCTGTTCCTTTTACTTTATTTACACAGGTATATTCACTCAGGTATGATATATGGCATTTTTGGTTATGCTCAGAATAGTTTAGGACAGTAGAAGTGTATATTAAGTGGTGTATATAAATAAGAAGTAAATAAGGAGTATGGAAAATATTATGAGTATGAAAATAAATAAAAAAAAGAAACAGACAAAAAAGGAGTTGCCATTAAAAAAATACAAAAAAGACACAGCCAAGTCCAAATCTAATTCTAAAAACTTAACCGGCATCCTCCAAGGCAACCGCAAAGGGTTTGCTTTTTTGCGACCCGATGCGGAAGGAGAAGCTGACGTGTTTATTCCGGCTAACCGAGTGGGAGGCGCCTTACATGGAGATCGAGTTTTAATAGAGCTTGCCTCCGGAGGCAAAGGGAAGCGCCGGGAAGGAGAAGTTATTAAGGTCCTGGAAAAGAGCAGTTCTCGAATAATCGGCACCGTGACCCAGGAGAGAGGTAAAAAATGGGTCTTGCCTGATGATAATCGTTTTTATCAATCAGTAAAAATTCCCGCCAAGGGAAAGGTTAAAGTCAAGAGTGGTGACAAAGTAGTAGTAGAGATTACCAGGGAGGCTCGCGGCAAAGAGCTTAAAGGGTTTATCGTGGAAAAGCTTGGGGTATCAGGTGACCCTGGCGTTGACGTTATAAGCATTATTAAAAAATATTCCCTTTCGCCAGAGTTTCCAGCCAAGGTGCGAAACCAACTGGAAAAACTTCCCCGCGAGGAAGATATTCCTATCGTAGCAGAAAGAGAAAAACGGGTAGATTTACGTGACCGGCTGATTATTACTGTAGACCCACAAGAAGCTCAAGATATGGACGACGCTATTTCCCTGGAATCGCGACCCGAAGGCGGTTATCGCCTGGGAGTGCATATAGCAGACGTGGGTCATTATGTGAGGGAAGGGTCACATCTATACCGGGAAGCATTGAATCGAGGTACTAGCGTGTATTTGGTGGACCGGGTGATCCACATGTTGCCCACGGAGCTTTCCCAGAATTTATGCAGTTTACGAGAAGGGGAAGACCGCCTCGCCTTAAGCGCAGAAATGGATCTTGATGAAATGGGAGGTATGGAAAATTATAGGTTGTTCCACAGTTTATTAAAAGTAAGCTATGGATTGGCTTACCAGCAGGTTGAAGATGCCTTGCAAAAAGAAAGCAATTTTCCTGCTCACATGCAGGAGATGCTGCATAAAATGGACGACCTGGCGCAGAAGCTTAAAAGCTACCGGGTAAGCCAGGGAGCCTTGGATCTGGAAATACCTGAGCCGGATATTAAGCTTGACCATGAAGGAAAGCCGCTTTCCATAACTCCTAAGAAAACCGGACGGGCAGAATCCATTATCGAAGAGTTTATGCTAATGGCCAATCAGGCGGTAGCTGATTACCTTTACAGGAAGAATTTGCCGGCGCTGTACCGGATCCATCCTCGGCCGGAAAAAGAAAAAATGATCACTTTTCGCAATATCTTGAGCCTGATGAATCTGAAAATCTCAGGAAATCCTGAAAAAATAACCCCCTTGCAGTTGCAGAAAGTAATTGAAAAAGTAAAAGGTCAGCCCGAGGAAAGGACGGTAAATTATCTTTTATTGCGTTCGCTTTCCCAGGCGCGTTATAGCGCTACATTGGAAGAGCACTTTGGTTTGGCCACAGATTGTTACACTCATTTTACTTCACCTATTCGCAGGTTCCCTGATCTGGTTAATCACCGGATGTTGGCCAGGCACTTGCGTGGAGAGCTAAAAGCGGAAAAAATAGAAAGTATAAAAGAAGGACTTCCTGAGATAGCGGAGAAATCTTCACAGAGAGAGAGGAAGGCTTTAGAGGCAGAACGAGAAAGCCAGGACCTCAAAAAGATAGAATACATGATGGGTCAGGAAGGCGAGGAGTTTGAAGGATGCGTAAGTGGCATCACTTCTTTTGGCATGTTTGTGGAACTGGACAATACCGTAGAGGGAATGGTTAACCTTAGTGATATGACTGACGACTTTTACGTTTTCCACGAAGAGCACATGACTCTGGAAGGTAAACACCACCATAGACGTTATCGCTTGGGAGACCGGGTGAGAGTGATGGTGAATCAGGTAAGTATGGAAGAAAGACTTATTAACTTTATTCTTATGGAAAAAGTTAGATAAGCTTGCAGAAAGGTTGTATGTTTATGGATGATAATGTCAAAGTGGTGGCCCGTAATCGCAAAGCTTATCATGATTACCATATAGATGAAAAGTTCGAAGCTGGTATTGAATTAAAGGGCACCGAAGTTAAATCTATTCGCGATTCACGTTTAAACCTTAAGGATAGTTTTGCCCGGGTTGAAAATGGGGAAATTATCTTATATAATGTACACGTAAGTTCCTACGAACAGGGTAATCGCTTTAACCACGACCCGGTTCGTCCAAGACGGTTGCTTATGCACCGTCGGGAGATTGACCGGCTTAAGGGTAAGACCCAGGAGAAGGGTTACACCTTAATCCCTTTGCGCGTCTACCTGAGGCGAGGTTTAGTTAAAGTAGAGCTGGCTTTGGCTCACGGTAAAAGAAAATATGATAAGCGAAGGGCTATTGCGGAAAAAACGGCCAGAAGAGAAGCTGAAAGGGAGTTAAAGGAAAAGCAATTGGGTAAACCCCGATAAACAAATGACATGGGGGCGTCAGGTTTCGACGGGGGTGAGAAGTGCAGGAATAGCGGGCCCAGGACCATGACCTGGTAAAAACATGGAAAGGCTATAAACGCCGACAATAGAACACTAGCCGCTGCGTAAATAAGCGCAGCGCGCCCCTCTTTTCCCAGTCCGGGGGAAGAGATAGGGGTGTCATAAAACCGGACTACCGGAATTCCGACCGCCCCGTCGGAGTTTCGGGAAACCTTAAGGGGCTGGCGCTTTAGAACCCTGCTCCGAGGGGCTCTAAAGCGCGAGACAAAAATATCGGAGCTACGCTCGTAGAAGTTTCTGTATTTACCCCCTCGGACGCGGGTTCGATTCCCGCCGCCTCCACCAAATGAAAATTAGATGCCAATTTATGGAGAGACGCGCTCTCTCTTTTTTATTTAATTTTTTCAGATTCAAAAATGAGGTGTTGTGGCCCAGGAGGGTTAAAATGAAAATCATTGTTGATGCCGATGCTTGTCCGAGAGAAGTTCTACAGATAAGTCTGAAATTAGGCCAAAAATACCGTATACCAGTGTGGACGGTGGCTAGTTTTAATCACCATATTGCATCTGATCATCACCTGACCGTGGGCAACGATTCGCAGGAAGCTGATATCAAGGTTATTAACGTAGCCCAAAAAGGTGATATTGCGGTAACCCAGGACTGGGGTTTGGCAGCTATGCTGGTTGGCAAGCAGGTTAGGTGTATCAGCCCGCTAGGCAAAGAGTATATACCTGAAAAAATAGATTTTCTGCTGGAGGAACGAGAATTAAAGGCAAAACACCGGCGCAGTGGAGGCAGGACTAAAGGCCCTAAAAAACGGAACCAGGAAGATGACAAGAGGTTTGAGCGTAAACTGGAAAAAATAATTGCAGATGTTGCCTCTCCTTCCTCTTAACCCCTACTTTTCTCTTAGTTCTTAACCCGAATTCATCTGGTCCGGCTTAAGAGCTTTATTGAATTCAACAAGAGTTTCATAGCCATGCAGTTTTGCTGTGCAAAGAAATATTTTTTTTATACCGTTTATGTTGTCATCTTTTTGTTTAAGCCGATTTTTATAGTAAATTTCAAGAGTTTTAAGCGAATAGGTCATTAGTTCGCCCTTTAGATAGGTTTCCACAGAGGTAACATGCTGGTTGTCTTGAGAACTGTAAAGAGGTCTTCCACGTTGTATTATAAATGGGTATTCCTCCATTAATTCTTTATGCCATTCCAATTCAATAATTGCTATTTTATCACAGACACAGGGACGGTTCTTTTGTCTTGACAGGTCCATGCATTCGCCATATAATGAACTGGGTGATGATATGCCAAGGCAAGGGAGAAGAAAAAGCGAAAGTGGATACTATCATGTCATGCTTCGAGGGAATGCGAAAGAAAATATATTTCATAACGAGCAAGACAAATTAAGATTTTTAGAAATATTACAAATAAAAAAACAAACGGATAGATTTTACCTTCATGCATTTTGTTTGATGGATAACCATGTTCATTTGATGATAAGTGAAGGGGCAGAAGACTTGTCAAAAATAATGAAGCGCATTAACGTAAGCTATGTCCACTATTTCAACCAAAAATATGAAAGGGTAGGGCATCTGTTTCAGGATCGTTTCAAGAGCGAGAATGTAGAGCAGGATCGATACTTATTAGCATTGGCAAGATATATTCACCAGAATCCTCTAAAAGCTGGAATGGTCAAGAAAGCTTCTGATTATAAATGGAGCAGTTATAATAGCTACCTGTATGAAAGTAATTATTTTACAAAAATGGTCGACACAGATTTTGTTTTAGGCCTCTTTTCTTCTGATAAAAAAACAGCAAGAAGAAAATTTGCTAAATTTATGAATGAAGAATCGAAGGAAATATTTATTGATATTAAAGAGCAAAAAGAAGTAATGAATGAAGAGGCAGCAGAAGAGCTTTTCAAGTCTGTGCTAAAAGAGCAGGGCGAATCTGAAGATGAACCTCTTGAGCAAATAATAAAAAATTTCAAGTCTAAAACAAACCTATCAATCAGAAAAATTGCAGCTATTACTGGAATTAACAAAGATAGAGTTAATAGAATGCTAAAAGAGTAAAAGTGTAGACAAAAGAACCGTCCCCGCGTCTCACCCGCGTCTCACCCGCGTCTCAGACAAAAGAACCGTCCCCGCGTCTCACCTCTCTTATCTGAGTGTGCTATCAATTACTTCCCACACCCTATCGTCTTCGAACCCTATGCGCCAAATAGCGATACCAAATAAGTCATAATTTTCCACCAGAGGGAGCTTGGGTTT